>JAZNLJ010000023.1:0-6811 GCA_045579005.1 Acutalibacteraceae bacterium
AATGCAAACCGCTTTATCCTTATGAATCTCGATGACGACGAGCCTGCACCATATATCCCGGGAAATCTTGCAACCGAGGATAAATGGATTCTCAGCCGTTTCAATTCACTTGTTAAGGCTGTTCAGAATTCACTTGAAAACTTCGAACTCGGCATTGCGGTACAGAATCTCTACGACTTCATATGGGATGTGTTCTGCGATTGGTATATTGAAATTGCAAAAATCCGTCTTAACGGTGAAAATGAGGAAGGCAAAAAGACAGCCAAGGCAGTTCTTGTTTACGTTATGTCAAATACACTCAAGCTCCTTCATCCCTTTATGCCCTTCATCACCGAGGAAATCTGGCTTGCACTTCCCCATAATGGTGAATCAATTATGATTTCTGAGTGGCCCAAATTTGATGATGCACTCAGCTTCCCCGCAGAGGAAAATGCTATGGAACGCGTTATGACTGCTATCAAGGCAATCCGTAATCGTCGCGCAGAGATGAACGTTCCTCCCTCAAAAAAAGCAAAGCTTTACATTGCTACAAAGTACACCGAGGATTTCACAAACGGCAGCGTGTTTATGAACAGACTCGCATCTGCCTCCGAGGTTGAGGTTGGCGATAGCTTTGAAATCGAGGGTAGCGTTTCTGTTATCACAGAGGCTGCGAAGATATTTATCCCTCTTAACGAACTGGTTGACTTTGAAGCAGAACGTGTAAGACTTCAGAAAGAACTTGACGCCGCTAAGAAGGACCTTCAGTTTGTTGAGAATAAGCTCAATAACCCCGGATTCGTTGCTAAGGCACCTGAGAAGGTTATTGCAGGTGAACGTGAAAAGCAGGAAAAATATCTTGCAAAAATCACAATGCTTGAAGAAAGTCTTGAAAAACTCAAATGATTTACACAGAAGCAGTAAATTACATTCATTCATTACTGAAGTTCGGTATCCGTCCCGGTCTCTCCGGGATGGATGCCTTGTTGCATTTGCTGGGTGACCCTCATAAACTTATGAAATATGTTCATGTGGCAGGAACTAACGGCAAGGGCTCCACTTCAACAGCGGTTTCAAATATTCTTATTGATGCAGGGTATAAGGTCGGTCTTTACACCTCACCTTACGTAACGGAGTTCCTTGAGCGCGTGCAATTCTGCGGTAAGCCTGTTGATAAGTCTGTTTTTACAGAGAGTGTTGCAAAGGTGAAATCAGCAGTCGAAAAGCTCAATGACGATGGTGTGACAATAACCGAATTTGAGGCGTTGACAGCATCAGCTTTCCTTTGCTATAAAACACTCGCGTGTGACGTGGTTGTTCTTGAGGTGGGGCTCGGTGGTCGCCTTGATGCCACAAATGTTATAGATACACCACTTGTGAATATAATCACCTCGCTTTCAATAGACCATTCCGCAATTCTCGGCAATACTATCGAAGAAATTGCCTTTGAAAAGTGCGGAACAATAAAGCCCCACGGCAACGTTGTGTGCTCTTTGGGGCAACCTGACGGTGCAATGAAGGTGATTCTTGATGGGATAAATGAGAGGGAAAATAACCTGATAGTACCTGACGTTAATGCTATCGAACTTGTTGAAAACGATACCTTTGGTGTTACCTTTAAGTATAAGGGCGCGGAATACTATGTTCCTATGGCAGGAGAACACCAGATTAAGAATATGACCTGTGCCATAGAATGTGCGGAAACTCTGAAAAACATATTCAATATATCAGTCGATAATATAAAAAATGGCATAAGTAAAACTGTTTTACCTGCCCGTGTTGAGGTTATAAGCCGCAAGCCGCTTGTTATACTTGACGGTGGCCATAATGAGGATGGTGCAAAAGCCTTTTACAATGCTGTTTCAGGGGAGTTTTCCAAACACGAAAAAGTTGTTGTGGTTGCGGGTATGATGGCTGACAAAGCCGTCGAGGACTCTTTGAGACCGCTTTTATCAAAGAGTGATATGCTTCTTACCGTAACACCACAAAACCCAAGGGCGATGAAGGCGGAGGAACTTTGTGAAATCGGCAGAAAATATACCGAAGCCCGTTCTTTTTCATCAATTGACGATGCTTTGGAGGCGGCTTATGCTTCATTGACAGAAGGCTCGGCTCTCTTTGTAGTGGGCTCGCTATACCTTGCAGGTGAGGTGCGCGGTAAACTCATAGAGCATTTTTCTTGAAAATTCACAAAACATTTATTGATTCAAAAACATAAAAATGATAAAATATAACAGATAAAACAGGGAGGCGATATTATGGTAGAATTTGATGCGTTTGCAGGCGGCATTGAAATCGGTGGATTACGTAGTATTCTTGAAATCAAGATACTCATCTGCTACGTTCTCAAGTCCGTCAAAACTCCAATGAAGCGTAATCAGATTTGCGATTCCTTGCAAAAGACAGGTCTTGTTAATTACTTTGATACCAACTCCGCCATAGACGAACTTTTGGAAAACGGTACGATTGTTGAGGTGGAGTACGTTGGTGAATCACACCTTGAGGTTACGCCTCTTGGAGCCAGCAGCGCCACAGCTCTTGAAAATCAGCTTTTGCCCGGTGTCCGTGACAGGGCGGTAAAGGCGGCTCTCAATATTGTTGCGAGGGCTCGCTCCGAGCGTGAAAATAAGGTTGAAATTGAGAAACTCGAGGATAGTGTTAACGTTACATTTGAGATAGAAAGTCTTGGTCAAACTATGCTTTCGCTTACCCTCAACGTCGCCGACGTTTTACAGGCTGAACAGCTTAAGGACGGCTTCCTTGATGATCCCGGTGCGCTTTACTCCGATATTATCGACAGATTGATTGGAGAAAAATAAAAAGTTAATAGATAGTATTGAAAAGTTATCGGATGTATAATATTTATTCTCTATTATCTATTTTAAATTTAAAATCACAACTTCCACTCCGTAAGTAATAAACTTGCGGAGTGTTATTTTTTTGAAGATATTTCATTGTCGATTGTTTAAATGTGAATTTCCCGATAATACTACATTCAAAGGGAAGTGTGTTTTTTGAGTGATGTTATTTTAAAAATGAAAAACATAAATAAGAGCTTTTCGGGGGTGCAGGCTCTCAAAAATGCTGCCCTGGAGCTGAAATCCGGCGAGGTTCATGCTCTTATGGGAGAAAACGGAGCAGGCAAAAGCACCCTTATGAAAATACTTACAGGTATACACAAGCGTGACAGCGGAGAAATTGTGGTTTTCGGTCAGCAGGTGGAGTTTGAAGCAATAAAGGAGTCCCAGGAGATGGGCATTGCAATCATTCATCAGGAACTTAATATGATGAAGGATTTGACTGTAGCGCAAAATATTTTTATCGGCAGAGAACCCAAAAAAATGGGAATCTTCATTGATGACGGCAAAATGGAGCGTGATTCAAGAAAGCTTCTTGATTACGTGGGTGTTAAGATTTCGCCCAAGGAGAGGCTTGGTGATTTGACCGTGGGTAAGCAACAGATGGTTGAAATTGCCAAGGCAATATCCCTTGATTCAAAGCTTCTTGTTCTCGATGAACCAACAGCCGCCCTGACCTCTGTTGAGGTTGACGAGCTTTTCAGAATAATGAACGAGCTTAAGGCGAAGGGGATAGGTATGATTTATATCTCCCATCGAATGGACGAAATTAAGCGTATTTCTGACAGAGTGACGGTTATGCGCGACGGTGAATACGTGGGTACCGTAAACACAAGTGAAACCACCAACGAACAAATTGTAAAAATGATGGTTGGCAGGGAAATTCTTGGTAATACTAAGGAGCAGAGTGCTTGTCCGAAGGACTCTCCCGTTGTTTTAGAGGTTGATAATCTTTGTGTAGGGGACAGCGTACGGAACGTGAGTTTCAGGCTCCGTAAAGGAGAAATTCTCGGTTTTTCGGGGCTTATGGGTGCAGGTCGTACCGAGGTTGCAAGGGCAATTTTCGGTGCTGACAGAATCACAGATGGTACAATTAAAGTCAAGGGTAAGTCGGTTGATATTGATACACCGTGTACAGCTGTACATTACGGCATCTGTTATATTCCCGAAGATAGAAAACGCTATGGTCTGCTCCTTGATAAAAGTGTTACCGAGAATTCGGTTCTCGCAAGTTTGCCGCACTACAACAAATTCGGATTCATTGATGACCGAACTGCACGTCTTGATGCAGAGAAAATGAATAAAAAATTGAGGACAAAAACACCCACAATGAAACAAATTCTCCGTAATCTGTCAGGCGGTAATCAGCAGAAGGTGGTTGTTGCCAAATGGCTTCTCAGGGATGCGGATATTTTCATATTTGACGAACCTACAAGAGGCATTGATATCGGTGCCAAGAGTGAGATGTATGACCTTATTGAGGAGCTGACGCGAAGTGGTAAATCCGTTATTATGATTTCCTCGGAGCTTGCCGAAATTCAGAGATGCTCCGACAGGGTAATCGTTATGTGTGAGGGCAGAATTACTGCGGAGCTACCTATTGAACAGGCAAGTCAGGAGAATATTATGAAATATGCAATGATGAGGGGTGAGTAAAATGAATTCAAAAGCAGGAATACAGGAAAAATCATATACTAACTTTTTTCAGAAAAGCAAGCAGAATGCAATTATTATTGCGGCTCTTATTGTGCTTGTGTTGTTGTTCTGGGCTTTGAATCCCAATTTTCTCAATGAATATAATATAATAAGCATGGCACAATCCCTGGCACCTTACGCCATAATGGGGTTGGGCGTAACCTTCGCGATTGCCACAGGCGGAATCGACCTGTCAATCGGTACGGTGTGTATTGCATCGTCGGTAGTTGCTGGTAAACTCTACACCGACGGCGTTATCCCCTTGGGGCTTACAATCCCCATAATGATTGGTATTGGTGCTTTGTTCGGACTCATAAATGGCTTTCTTATTGCAAAATTAAAGCTTCCTGCCTTTATTGCTACGCTTGGAACAATGATGGTTTCCCGCGGTCTGTCTGCAATTATTGTTAATTCTCCTAATGTTTTTTATCCGACAGGCACATGGTTTAACCGATTGTTTTCTAATTATAATGGTTTCCCGTCCGGACTTGTGTGGGTGCTTATCTTTATGCTTTTGTGTATGTACCTGATGTACAAAAATATTGTTGGCAGATACATTCTCTCAATCGGCTCGAATGAGGAAGCAACCCGGCTTTCAGGTATCAGGACGGATAAATACAAGATGCTAGCTTACCTGTTTACAGGCATTTCTGCGGGTATTGCTGCGGTTTTTTGGTCATCCTCTTTCGTTACGGTAGCATCTGCGACAGGTAATGGTATGGAGCTTGATGCCATTGCGGGTGTTTATATTGGGGGCACCTCCGCCGCCGGTGGTGTTGCATCGGTGGGGGGCTCTGTTATCGGTGCGGCAATGCTTGTGGTAATCAGGTCGGGTCTTAACTTCGTTCTTGCAAAATACAATCTCAACGTGAATTCAACCTACGTCACCTATGTTCTCACAGGTGTAATCGTTGTGTTCTCCGTTTTAATTGATATTTTGAAAAATAAGAAGAAAAAGAAATAGGAGGCTATTCTATGAAATTAAAAAGATTTTTTGCGCTGCTCACTGCAGTCATCATTGTAATTACTGCGTTTGCAGGATGCGGTGGTAAAGAACAGGGCGATTTGGGTGCCACTCTCGGCGACGATACTACACAAAATAACGGGACCAACAACGGCAACAAAACTATCGCTGTGGTTGCCAAGGGTGAGTCACACGCTTTCTGGCAGGCGGTAAAATCAGGTGCAGAGGATGCGGCAAAGAAATACGGCTACTCAATCACGTTCCGGGGTCCCGCTTCGGAGAGTTCATCCGACCTGCCCAGCCAGAAGGAAATGGTGCAGACCGCGCTTTCAAACAACGTATCGGGTCTTGTAATCGCCACAATCGGTGAGGGCTTTGCAGATATGCTCACACAGGCTTACGACAAGAAAATTCCTGTGGTTCAGTTTGACAGCGGTATATGGGAGGCGGACATCAAAACCCTTGATTCACAGAACAAAAATCCGATTATATCAACGGTTGCAACCTCGAACAGCAACGCGGCAGCACTTGGTGCAGAGCGTTTTTTCAATCAGATAAAGGATAAAATCAAGGAGTCTGACGGAACCTATGTTATCGGTGTGATTCAGCATGACGAAACACAGACAGGTATCGACAGGGCAGAGGGCTTTATCCGTAAATTTACCGAGCTTGCCGATGCAGATTCTGATACAAAGGATAAATACAAAATCGAAAAAGAGGTCAAGCCCGGTGACTCCAATAACGCATATATTGATGCGCTCAATGCCCTTGTGGAAAAACGTGCTAAGGCAATTTTTATGTCAAACGAAGGTGTTGTGAAGCAGGTCAGCGATGCCATTGCCGCCAACGAGGGTAAGTACGACAACATCACCTTCTGCGGATTCGATGCAGGCACCAAGCAGATTCAATGGATAAAGAGTGACAACACAAAAACCAAGCTTATCGGCTCAGTTGCTCAGGACTCTTACAGCATCGGCTACAATGCGGTTGAGCAATGTGTGTTTGCAATTGAAGGCAAGGATGTTAAATCAAAGGTCGATATTGCAGGCCAATGGTACGACAGCAGTAATATCGATAAAATGATTCAGGATAACATCGTTTACGAGGGATAAGTAAAAATAAGGGGTCAGACCGCCATGGTCTGACCTCGTTCTTACGTTATTTTCACTTTTTACAACCGCAATCACCATCGGGATTGAAAGGGGTGCAGCAATCGTCGTTTCTGAGATTGGGCGGGAAAAATTCGTCAACAGGGAAGCTGATTCGCTTGAATGCGTCGCAGGGGTCCTCGGTGTTACAGCTACATTCCTTAGTG
>JAZNLJ010000024.1:0-4092 GCA_045579005.1 Acutalibacteraceae bacterium
GTTTACTGAGACAGGCTATAAATCTTTCTTCCGCACAATGGGTGATATTACTCTTAAAATTTCACAGGATGTTGAGTACGATACTCCCGATATGTTTCTTGAACTTACACGTGGTGAAAACACCTTGTCACCCGATAAAACCCACAAATATATGAAGTATCTGTGCGAAACAAACAAGGGCTATGAACGTGCAAAGGCAAATGCAGATATTGTAGTTGCCGCTTTTAATGCTTTTTATACTCCTGCTCGTTTCAATTCCGCAGATAACACCTTTTCCATAATTATCGACTACTGTACAACGGATATATCCATTGTTGATTTTACAGAGGCAAAGGATGAGCTTGAATATCTCCTTCCAAAGTCCTCCAAGGAAAAACTGAAGGTGTTTGTATCTGATAACATTACAGGTGAGCTGACGGAGGATGTTCTCGATGAAAAATAAAAAAAACACAGGCAAATCCGTGGGTCTTGGTGCTCTGGGTTTTGTGCTTTCCGTAGCGATAATGGCGGGACTTGTTTTCGGTATATACACACTTTTTCTCAAGCCCGCAGAGTTCGGGCAGCTTGTCCCGGCCACGGGTGACGGTACAGGTTATTACAGGCATAATTACGAAGAACTCAATGACAATGAAAAACTCATTTATTCCGTAATCCTTAAGGAGATTTATTCTCAGCCTGAGAGTATTGAAATTCCGACTATGCAACCGGGGGATGATCTGAGCAGGATTTTTCAGGCGATTTCCCATGACAATCCCGACCTTTTCGGCTTGTCGCTTAATTGTAGCGTGTATACCCGCGGTTTCAAAACATATTTCAAGCCTCATTATGACATCAGTTATGATGAATATTCAAAGCGTCTTTCTGAAGTACAGGGTGTTGCATCATCCATTATTGCCAATGCAAAGTCGTACAAAACCCTTTACGAACAGGAGAAGTTTGTTCACGACTACATTATAAATCATTGCAGCTATGATGAGCCCACCAATGACCCGAGTGTAAATACAATTTACGGTTGTCTTGTTCTGGGTAAGGCATCCTGTGAAGGGTATTCTCGTTCATTTCAGTATATTATGAGTCGGCTTGGTGTTGATAACTGTCTTGTCACAGGTGAGTCTGCTGATGATGGCGTGAATTACGTTGGTCATATGTGGAACTACGTTGTCCTTGATGGTGAGGGCTACTTTGTCGACCTTACCTGGGATGACCCGCGTAGTGAGGGTGCCGTTCTCAGACATACTTATTTCAATGTCACAACTGCTGATATTTCAGTAAAGCATCGTAATATCGAACAACAGCTTCCTCTTTGTACTGCTACAGCGTATAATTATTTTGTTCACGAGTCTGCATATCTTAATGTGGGCTCAGGTGACTTGTTTGAAACCAAAATTTCTACAGCAGTTCATTATGCGGTTCAGCAGGGACGCAATTGCTTCGAAGTCCGCTTTTCTGATGCGGCCGTTATGGAGCAGGCGAAGAACACCCTCTTTAATTCGGGTGTGATTTATACTGCATATACTGAGGCGGGTGTGGTAGATGCCACTGGCACAGCAAAGGTTTATTACAGTGCTGATGAGCAGATGCGAACAATTTGTTTTTATTTATAACAGAGGTGTTTTATGGATAAATTGAAAATAGAAAAAGCCGTACGTGATATTCTTGAGGCAATAGGTGAGGACCCTGACAGAGAGGGTCTCATTGAAACACCCAAGCGAGTTGCCAGAATGTATGAAGAGGTTTTCTCAGGTCTTTCTGAGGATCCCAAAGTTCATCTCAAACTTTTTAATGAGCCCGGTAACGACGAGCTTGTCATCGTCAGAGATATTCCCTTGTATTCAATGTGTGAGCACCATTTGTTGCCCTTTGTGGGTAAGGCTCACATTGCTTACATTCCCTCTGACGGCAAAATTATCGGTCTTTCCAAGCTTGCGCGTATTGTAAATACCTTTGCCAGACGTCCACAAGTGCAGGAGCGCCTTACAGCACAGATTGCCGATTTCCTTTCCGATGAGCTTGAAGCAAAGGCGGTTGCTATTGTGATTCAGGCAGAGCACCTTTGTATGACAATGCGCGGTGCAAAAGCGGCAGGTGCAATGACACAGACTTCTGCTTTGCGCGGTACAGCACGTAGTGATGCGCGTACACGAGCCGAGGTAATGTCGCTTCTTTCGGGTGGTAAATGATGTTTTCTTTCAAAAATACGGTGGCGGAAAAGGGAAGTGCTCTCGTTATGGCAATCCTTAATGTCACCCCTGATTCGTTTTCGGACGGTGGTGAAGCTTTTTCCGTCGACAGCGTTATTGAAAAAGTAAATAGATTTTGTCTTGATGGCGCCGATATCATAGATGTCGGTGCTTGTTCGACTGCACCCAACAATACTGTTGTTGATGAAACCGAGGAGCTGAACAGGCTAAGACGATTTTTGCCACAGGTGGTGAAAGCCTCAACCGTGCCTGTCAGTGTTGATACCTTCCGACCTGCCGTGGCTGACTATGCTTTGAGCGTTGGCGCAACGATTATAAATGACGAAAGCGGTTGCTTTAAGCCGGAAATGGCGGCTGTCATTAAGGCGCACGACGCGGGATGGGTTTTTATGCACACGGGTGACTCTGATTCTCACTCAATTGTGGATTATAATGGTGACATTATCGGGTCAGTTCTTTCCTTTTTTCGTGAGATGCGGAACAAAGCAGCCGATTACGGTATAAGCGATGAACAGCTTTGCTATGATTGTGGCATCGGTTTCGGTAAAAGTCGCGAAGATGATTTAACCTTGCTTTCTGCCTGCGATGAGCTTTCGATTTTCTCACCGCTTCTTATAGGCGTGTCCCGCAAGAGAATTATCGGTCATATAACAGGCATTGAAAACCCAAAAGAGCGTGATTATCCGAGTGCGGTAGTTGCCGCCCTTGTGGTGAGTGATGGTGCGCAGGTTATCCGAGTTCATAACGTTGCTCTGACAAATGAGGTTATTTCAAAAGGAGATATATAATGGAAAAGATAATTGTAAAAGGACTTCGCCTTTTTGCATATCACGGCGTAAACCCTGAGGAAAAGGTTGAAGGTCAGAATTTTCTGCTTGATATCATAGCCTGCCTTGATGCAGACCTTGCCAAGTCAACCGATAATGTTGATGATACGGTCAGCTATGCAAAAATTATAAAGACTGCAAGGGCTGTGTTTACTGAGCGTAGCTATGACCTTATCGAGGTTGCCGCAAATAAGGTGGGGGTGGAGATAATGAGAGCTTATCCCAAACTTCAGCAGGTTACGGTTTTGCTTATGAAGCCCGAAGCACCCATTAAGGCCGATTTTGAGTACGTTGCAGTTGAGGAAACAATCACACGTGAGGATATGGAGAGGTTGTTATGAAAAAAGCACTTCTCGGTATAGGAACAAATATAGGTGACAAAATCAGAAATATTGATGATGCACTTGAAAGTCTGTCGCTTGTGCCAGATATAAATGTAATAAGAAGTTCGTCTATTTACGATACTGCCCCCTGGGGATATACGGAGCAGGATAACTTCTATAATATTGTATGCGAGGTAGAAACGACTCTTACCCCCAACACACTTCTTGGTGTGTGTCTTGGCATAGAGGCGGCAATGGGCAGAGTCCGTCAATTCAAAAACGGTCCACGTATTATTGACCTTGATATTCTCCTGTATGAGGGGATAACTATGGAAACCGACGAACTTACGATTCCGCATTCGCGAATAGGGGAGCGTGATTTCGTTCTTGTGCCTATGGCAGAGCTTTATGAGGATGCATGTGTATATGGATTTGATTACTCTGAGCAGTATCGTTTTTGGGCAGAAAAATCTTCTGCAAAAAAAGTTGAAAAAAGTTGAAAAAAAGTATTGACTTTTCTAAAAGCTTGTAGTATAATTCCATCTCGTTGGCGTCGAAAGAGGCACTCGGGAATAACCCGAAAATCTCGTTTAACAAGAGAATACCGAACGACCCGGGAGGGTGTAAAAAAGGTATAAAAAAGTTAAAAAAAGATGTTGACAATGAGAGATGATTGTGATATTATCTTAAGGCACTCGCGAGAGGGAGACCGAACGGGAGAGCGAACGAACCTTGAAAATT
>JAZNLJ010000025.1:0-2508 GCA_045579005.1 Acutalibacteraceae bacterium
AATGATGAAATTCTTGATCGCTTTTATAAGAATCTTGAGTTCGGTACAGGTGGTCTGCGCGGTGTTATCGGTGCAGGTACCAACCGTATGAACGTTTATACAGTTGCACAGGCAACACAGGGTCTTGCAGACTATCTCAACGAGACCTTTGATGCACCCACAGTTGCTATCGCTTACGACTCACGTATCAAGTCCGATATGTTCGCTGAGAGCGCAGCTTGTGTTCTTGCGGCAAACGGTGTCAAGGTTTACCTTTATCCCGAGCTTATGCCCACACCAATGCTTTCGTTTGCTGTGCGCAGACTTCATTGCTCTTCGGGTATCGTTATAACTGCAAGCCATAATCCCTCAAAGTACAACGGATACAAGTGCTACGACCCAACAGGCTATCAGATTACCGATGAAGCCGCCGCAAAGATTTACGGCTATATGAAGAGTGTTGATATGTTTGATGGTGTCAAGCGTATGTCATTTGAGGATGCTCTTGCAAACGATATGGTTGACTATATCGAGGATTGGCTTAAGGATGAATTCATTGATTGTGTTCTCAATTGTGCAGTTAACAAGGATGCCGTTAAAAAATCAGGTCTTAAAGTGCTTTACACACCGCTTAACGGTACAGGTAACAAGCCTGTCCGTCGTGTTCTTAAAAAGCTTGGCGTTCAGGAACTTCAAGTTGTAAAATCTCAGGAAAAGCCCGACGGCAATTTCCCCACCTGCCCTTATCCCAATCCGGAAATTCGTCAGGTATTTGAGGAAGGTCTCGCAATGACCGAAGATTTTCCTGCCGATATTATGATTGCTACTGACCCCGACTGTGACCGAGTTGGCATCGCTGTTCGTGATAATGGTGAATACAAGCTTATGACAGGCAACGAGGTTGGCGCAATGCTTTGCGAATACCTTCTTTCACAGCTCAAAGCACAGGGTAAGCTCCCAGAAAATCCCGTTATTGTTAAAACAATCGTTACCACACCCCTTATTTCTGCTATTTGTAAGGAATATGGTGCAGATATGCGTGATCTTCTCACAGGTTTCAAGTACATCGGTGAGTGCATCACAGAGCTCGAAGCACAGGGCGAGGAGGACAGATACGTTCTCGGTCTTGAGGAAAGCTACGGCTATCTTACAGGCATCCACGCACGTGATAAGGACGGTGTCAATGCCGCGATGATTATCTGTGAAATGGCAGCATACTACAAGACACAGGGCATCACACTCTGGCAGTTTATGAACAGCGTATATGAAAAGTACGGCTATTTCTTCAATCAGCTGGACAACTACGCGTTTGAAGGTGCCGCAGGTATGCAGAAAATGGCAGATATGATGGAAGGTCTTCGTAACGACCCGCCCAAGGAAATCTGCGGTAGCAAGGTTATTTGGGTAGGTGACTATAAAACAGGCGTTACAACTGATGGTGAAACAGGTCTGCCCAGATCAAACGTGCTCTCATACAGAATGGAAAGCGGCGATACTGTTATTGTAAGACCCTCAGGTACAGAACCCAAAATCAAGATTTACATCACCGCCAAAGCAACATCAAGAGAGGAAGCAGAAAAGAAACTTAGCGTTATTTCCGATAGCGTTAAGGAGCTTTTGGGTATTGAATAATGTTTAAAGAAAAAACAAAAAGGATTATCTGTTTCGTTCTTGCAGGCATAATGGTGCTCAGCGTTGGTGCTGTTGCCATTTCAGTAATATTCGGATAAAAATGCGGTCTGCTGTTTTTACAGCAGACCGTTTTCTGATTTACTTAGCAGCAGCCACAGCCGCAACCGCAGTCGTTTGATCTTGTTTCGCCACAACCGTTGTTACCCTGGTTACAGCAAACCAATATGATGATTATAAGGATAATAATCCATGAGCAATTATTACCGCCGTTGAATAAGCAACCCATTCTTAATCCCCCTTTCACTGCATAATATGTAAATGATAAATTTGTGTTACGCTGAATATAAAAAATATTTACGAACAGAATATTTGTAGTAATTTATGAAAGGGTGAATATTATGAGTTTCTTGTTCGATTTTGATAAACATAAGAAGGGGAATATGCCTGACTATACAGATTACCCCGATGATATGGATTTTGAATATTCCGATGAATTTATCTACGAGGATGAGTTCGGTGAGGCAGACAGATATTATCTGTGATAAGCTGTAAAGTCTTGAATTGTTATTATATTTGTCGTATAATACAGTGTAATGTATGTAGTATCGTACCCAACGAGGTGATAACAATGATTTGTCAGAATTGTAATAAAAATGATGCCACACTTCATATGAAGCGTATTATCAACGGCAGAGCAGCAGAGGTGCACCTTTGCTCCGATTGTGCTCGTTCTCTCGGTTATGGCGAGGCTTTTTCAGGCTTTGGTCTGGGTTTCGGTCATCTGCTTGGCGAGCTTCTTTCATCCGGTGAGTCAGGCTCCGCTAACAGTATGCGTTGTCCTGCCTGTGGTAAAAACTTTGAGGAGATTGCCGAGGATGGCAAGATGGGCTGTGCAGA
>JAZNLJ010000026.1:0-8071 GCA_045579005.1 Acutalibacteraceae bacterium
TATCTTCTTTGTTTGGTGGGAGCGGGTGGATTCGAACCACCGAAGGCGGTGCCAACAGATTTACAGTCTGCCCCCTTTGGCCACTCGGGAACACTCCCACATATACTTTATTCAATTGTGAATAAAAATGGAGCTGGTGGACGGACTCGAACCCCCGACCTGCTGATTACAAATCAGCTGCTCTACCAACTGAGCTACACCAGCGTCTCAACGCTTGACTACTATATCATAAATGTTTTTGTCTGTCAAGCATTTTTTCGAGAAATTTTAAAAATATTTTTTCGTCTGTTACTTGGGTAGTTATTGAGTGCTGAAATCATTTTCATAATAGAGTGCAAGGTGTTATATAATAGGTATATAGAGGAATCTCAGGAGAATTGTGTTAATCAATTGTAAATATTCTTCGGTAAAGGCAAAAAAATACTAAAAACCTCTTGATTTTTTCGGGAAATCGGGTATCATATATTTAGCACTCGCTTGTGTAGAGTGCTAAACAAGTACATAAATTATTTATTATATAGGAGGTAATCCGGATGACACTTAAACCTTTAGGCGACAGAGTCGTTCTTAAATTCTGCGAGGCGGAGGAAACAACAAAGGGTGGCATTATTCTTGCTGCCGCTTCACAGGAGAAGCCACAGACCGCTGAAATTATTGCAGTCGGCCCCGGTGGAATCGTTGACGGCAAGGAAATCAAGATGCAGGTTTCTGTCGGCGACAAAGTAATTCTCAGCAAATATTCAGGCACAGAGGTTAAGATTGACGGCGAAACATATATCATTGTCCGTCAGAGCGACATTCTTGCTATTGTTGAATAATCTTTCAAGGAGGACTTTATATTATGGCAAAGCAGATTATTTATGGTGAAGATGCCCGCAGAGCTCTTCAGGCCGGTATTGATAAGCTCAGCGATACAGTTAAAATTACATTGGGACCCAAGGGCAGAAACGTTGTTCTTGACAAGAAGTACGGCGCACCCCTTATTACAAACGACGGTGTAACAATTGCCAAAGAGGTTGAGCTTGAAGATCCCTTTGAGAATATGGGTGCTCAGCTTGTTAAGGAAGTTGCAACAAAGACAAACGATGTTGCAGGTGACGGCACAACAACAGCTACACTCCTTGCACAGGCTCTTGTTCGCGAGGGTATGAAGAACGTTGTTGCAGGTGCAAACCCCATGGTACTCAAGCGCGGTATCAAAAACGCTGTTGAAAATGTTGTTTCAACAATAAAAGCTAACTCAAAGCCCGTAACAAGCTCAAGTGATATTGCACGAATTGCAACAATCCCTGCCGCAGATGAAAATGTTGGTAACCTTATTGCAGAAGCAATGGATAAGGTTACATCTGACGGTGTTATCACAGTTGAGGAAAGTAAGACTGCTGAAACAAGCTGTGACGTTGTTGAGGGTATGCAATTTGACCGCGGTTACATCTCTCCTTATATGGTAACTGATACAGATAAGATGGAAGCAATCATTGACGATCCCTTCATCCTTATCACAGATAAGAAAATCACAAACATTCAGGAGATTCTTCCTCTCCTTGAGAAGATTGTTCAGGCAGGCAAAAAGCTTGTTATCGTTGCTGAGGATATTGAGGGCGAAGCGCTCGCAACAATCCTTGTAAATAAACTCCGCGGTACCTTCACCTGTGTTGGTGTTAAGGCACCCGGCTTCGGTGACAGAAGAAAAGAAATGCTCCGCGACATTGCTATCCTTACAGGCGGTGAAGTTATTACAGAGGAGCTCGGTCTTGACCTTAAGGATGCAGACGTTTCACAGCTTGGTCGTGCTCGTCAGATTAAAATCAGCAAGGAAAATACAATCATCGTTGACGGCGCAGGTAATGCAGATGAAATCGCATCACGCGTTGGCCAGATCAAGTCACAGATTGAGGTTACAACCTCTGACTTTGACCGCGAGAAGCTTCAGGAAAGACTTGCAAAGCTTGCAGGCGGGGTTGCAGTTATCCGTGTTGGTGCGGCAACTGAAACAGAAATGCGTGAAATGAAGCTCCGTATTGAGGATGCTCTTGCAGCAACAAAAGCCGCTGTTGAAGAGGGCTACGTTGCAGGTGGTGGTGTTGCACTTCTCAATGCAATTCCCGAGCTTGACAAATACATCCTTTCTCTCACAGATGCAGATGAGAAGACAGGTGCAAAGATTGTCCGTAAGGCTATTGAAGAGCCTGTTCGTCAGATTGCGGCAAACGCCGGCCTTGAAGGCTCGGTTATCATTGACGGTATCCTTCGTTCCGGTAAGGAGGGCTATGGCTTCAACTTCGCATCTGAGGAGTATACAGATATGACAGAAGCAGGTATTCTTGATCCCACCAAGGTTACACGCTCAGCACTTCAGAATGCTTCAAGCGTAGCAGCTATGGTTCTTACAACCGAAAGCCTTGTTACAGACAAACCCGACCCCGCGGCAGATGCAGCGGCAAGTGCGGCAGCTATGGCAGCGGCACAGGGTGGCGGCATGTATTAATAAAAAAGTCGTATAAAAGAGGGTTTAGAGACGGCATCTTTGCAAAAAGATGCCGTTTTTTCTATATATTACATAATAATGTTCACAAAAATTGCATTTTTCGTTGACAGTTTTGATTTATCTTGCTATAATCTCATTTATAAAGGGGGCAAATACCATGAAAAAAATTTCATTAAAGGTAATTTCCGTAATAATGGTTATGTCTTTGCTTTGTGGTCTTTTTGCAACATCTGCAGTTGCCGCAAAGACAGTTGACTACAAAATCACTAACCCTTACGAGAGCGTTATGGCTTATTTGGGTAATGATGCAAACCATTACAAAACAAATCTTCACACACACTCTACCTACAGCGATGCTAACATCAACCTTGAAGCAATGGTTAAGGGTCACTACAACAGGGATTTCGACATCCTAGCAATGGCTGACCACGGTGTTATCGGTGTTCCGTGGAACGAAACACCCACATTACTTCCCTTGTATTATTACAACTATGCGATGCTCAATAACCAGAAGCATCTCACAGATGAGGAGTATGAGGCAATCCTTAACGGCACATACAAAACAAAAACAACCTTCCGTCAGAATAACCGCGGAATGCAGTGTGTAACAGGTGCTATCGAGGCTAACTACCTTGTTATGCAGAAGAACCACATCAACGGCTACTTTATGGAAGATAACCGTGTTGAGGGCATTATGGGTAACGAAGGCGACTTCGAGACAATGGTTAAGATGATTGAAGATGCAGGCGGTATCTCACACATCAACCACCCCGGCGATTGGCTCAGCTCTGCAGACACTACTCCTGTTTATGATGAAGAGGGCAACCCCATTCTTGATGTAAACGGTGAGCCCATGACAAAGGGTAAGCAGATTGCTATGGATCCCGAGAACGTTCAGTTCTTTGCAAATATTTACAGAAAATATGATTCCTGCCTTGGCTTCGAGGTTTATAACGCATTTGACCGTCCCACACGTAATGACCGTATTCTTTGGGATGAAATTCTTAAGGTTGTTATTCCCGAAGGCAGAAATGTTTGGGGCTTCGCTAACAACGATGCTCACAGAACAGAGGATATCGATACATGCTTTATGGATTTCGTAATGCCCTCTTACTCAATGGCAAACGTTGAAGAGGCTATGAAGAATGGTACGTTCTTCGCAGTTTCAAGATACGATGCCGGCGACAGAATTGGTGAAGGCGATGCTTATCCTCAGGTTACTTGCATTACAGTTGACGAGGACAACGACTGCATCACAATCATCGGTAAGAACACTGATAAGATTAATTGGATTGCAGACGGCAAGATTATCCGTACAGATTCAAAATCCGTAAATGGTACAGTTGTTTCCAAGGTTTATCTTCGTGAGCACACAGAGGATATCAGCTGCTACGTTCGTGCAGAGCTCAAGGGTGAAGGCGGTGTAACTCTTACACAGGCTTTCGTTTGTGATGACGGAAATATGGAATCACTCATCAACAGAGGTCCCGAAGCTCCCCAGCAGGTTGATGTTATTGCACTTATCCGTGCATTCCTCAAAATGATTCTCAGAACAATGAGTTCTTTCAGCGTTGTTGAATAATTAAATTGAGCAGTTGCGATTTATTCGCAACTGCTTTTTCATAACTATAAAGCGGATGTAAAAACTTCAGTTTTTACATCCGCTTTAATATAAATATCTTTTATTCCGAATCCTTGTGAACGTCACCGTCGTCGCCACCGTCGCAGGTAACTGTTACCTTTGCAACACCGTTTGGTCTGGGTGCGATTGTGATAATATAGGTACCACCTGAGGGACAGTGAGGAATTCTGCTGTGAACTTCTGTTTCAAGAAGTGCGAGTTGGTCTGCACTCAATGCCGTTCCATTGCCTGTGATAGTTCCTTTTTCACCATTGGAAACAATCTTGTATGTGAAGTCCTGATTAAAGCCGTTTTCCATACACCAGCTTTTTGCCTGGGTTTCTGCTTCAAGGCGGGAAACTCTGCAGACCTTAATTCGACTGCTGCTTGTTACAGCGTTATATATTGGTACGGCAACTGCAACCAGAATACCGACAATGGAAACTACAACCAAAAGTTCAACGAGAGTGAAACCTTTTTTCGATTTTAAAAATTTATACATTATAATGCCTCCTTTGTGGCAGTCTAACGTGAAAGAGACGAAACCTCTCCGCAACTAATGTAGCATAAATTGTTTATAATGTAAATACTTTATTATAATTTAGAGAAAAATTTGGGTGATTTTGACAACCGGAGTAGTTGTCTGTTGGTGTATTTGTATATTAAAATGTGAAAAAGAGCATTGCATACTATAATATGCAATGCTCTCGGTTTGTTGTTACGGATTATATTAAGTTATGCCATAAGCAAGCGTGTTATGTCTGCAAAGTTTTTCATAGTCAGCTTTTCTGCGCGAACAGTTTTTTCAAGACCTGCTTCGGTGATTGCCTCTGTCACACGACTTTTTTGGATACCCAACCCTGCACTTATGGAGTTTTCTGCAGTTTTACGTCTTTGTGAAAAAGCCGCTTTAACTACCTTGAAGAAAAATTCTTCATCGGTTATTTCAACAGGGGGTTCATCGCGTAATGTTAATTTAATAACCGCGCTGTTTACCTTGGGTGGCGGAAGGAAAGACTCGCGGGGCACGAAGAAAAGCTCCTCGCTGTGTGCATAGTAGGAAACTGCAACGGTAACGGCACCGCCGTCACGACTCCCCACCTCTGCACAAAGTCTGTCAGCCGCTTCCTTCTGAACCATAACGGTAATTGACTTTACGGGAAGTTTGTTTTCGAGAAAAAGCATAATGATGGGAGACGTAATGTAATATGGCAGGTTTGCACACACCACAATATCCATTCCCTTGCACTTTTCTTCAAAAATTGCGGGTAAATCTGCTTTGAGAATGTCCTGATTTATGATTTCAACGTTGTCGAAGTCTGCAAGTGTTTCCTTAAGAACAGGCAGAAGTCGGTCGTCAAGCTCAAAGCTGAGCACCTTGCCTGCTCTTTTTGCAAGTTCTGCGGTAAGCACACCCACACCGGGACCGATTTCAATGGCACAGGTGTTTTTGTCAAGGTCTGCGTTGTCAGCCATATCGGGGCAAACGTTGGGGTCAATAAGGAAATTCTGACCCAAACCCTTGTTGAAGGTTACTCCGTGACGAGCCATAACGGATTTTATAACATTTATATCAGAAAGATTTTTCATCATAGCCTCCGAAAAAGTATTGAAAAAGCCTGAGAATTAATATAATATAACTATTATACAAATTAAATATTGATTGTCAATAATCATAATTATGGGGTGATTTTCTTTGAACAGTATTAAAGATGCAAAGTTTATCCGTCAGGGTGCAGATATCGGCACAGTAAGACCTGTTTTTAAAAAAGTTATCTGGCTTGATAAAAAGGTTAACAAAGCCACTCTTTGTTGCTCAGCTCTCGGCTACTATGAAGCATATTTCAACAACCAGCGTGTGGGCAAGTTCGTTTTTGCTCCCGGTTGGACAAGCTATGGTGTGCGCATTCAGTATCAGGAGTATGACGTTACAAATATGCTTGAGGAGTGCAATACTCTTGATATTGCTCTCGGCAACGGCAGACGTTATCACGGCAATCCACACGAGCACTATGAGAGCATTACAGATCGTGAGGATGCGCTCATTGCATCTCTTCTTATTGAATATGCAGACGGCACAACTGCATTTTATCCTACAGATGAAAGCTGGAAGTGCTCAAAGAGTAATATTCTCGAATCCCACGTTTATAATGGTGAAACTGTTGACTATAATGCGGTTACTGATGAAGAGTTTCCCGTAAGAGTGCTTGATGATATAAGTACAGCTCTGCTTATCCCTCAGGAGGGTGAGGAGGTACGCGAAATGGCTCGCCTTGATGCTGTTGAGCTTATCACCACACCCAAGGGTGAAAAGGTTATCGACTTCGGGCAGAACCTTACAGGTTACGTTGAGTGGGTTGTTCCTGCTGTAAAGGGTAAGGAATACAGACTCCGCCACGCAGAAATTCTCGATAAGGATGGCAATTTCTACACAGAGAATCTCCGTGGAGCAGTAAATGAAATCAAGGTAATCTCCGACGGCAACGAGCATATTTACAAGCCCCATTTCTCATACCAGGGCTTCAGATATATAAGACTTGAAAACTTCAGTGACGATGAAATCAACCTTGACAACTTCAAAGCTCTTGTTGTTTTCTCTGATATGAAGCGTACAGGCTATTTTGCTTGCGGTAACGATCTCATTCAGCAGCTTTATGAAAATATTGTGTGGGGTCAGCGCGGTAACTTCCTCGATGTGCCCACAGACTGTAATCAACGCGACGAGCGTCTCGGCTGGACGGGTGATGCACAGGCCTTTGCACGTACTGCATCAATAAATTACAGAACTCTTAAATTCTTCAAAAAGTGGATGAAGGATTTGGCAGCAGACCAACGCCCCAATGGTGCGGTGACAGATGTTGTGCCCGACCTTCACGACTGGCAAAGCGAAGGCTCATCTGCCTGGGCAGATGCGGCGGTAATTGTGCCTTACTGGGTTTACAGAACTTATGGTGATACCGAGATAATCGAAAATCAGTTTGAATCTATGAAGAAATGGATTCTTTTTATGGAATCAAGGGGAAGCGTCCGCGGTCTTTTCGATACACATCCTCACCATTTTGGTGACTGGCTGTCCCTTGATGCGGGTAACGAAGCAACAGGCGGATTTACCGATAAAAACCTTATCGGCTCAGCTTATCTTGTATATTCAAACCGTCTTTTTATTGAAATGGGTAAGGCTATCGGTAAGGATATGTCATACTTTGAAGAGCTTTATGAGCTTTCACTTAAGGAGTACCGTAAGAAGTACATAAATACAGGTCTCCCTGAGCACGAAACACAGACTGCAAACGTTCTTGCAATTTACTTTGATCTTACCGATGATATCAACCGTGAGGGTGCAAAGCTTGTTAAGGATATTGAGAAGTGCGGTCACCTTAAAACCGGTTTTGTGGGCACACCTTATCTTCTTCATGCTCTTACAAAAATTGGCAGAGCAGACCTTGCCTACAGATTACTTTTCAAAAAAGATTTCCCATCATGGCTTTTCCCTGTTACGAGGGGTGCAACCACAATGTGGGAGCGTTGGGACGGTATGAAGGTTGACGGCACATTTGCAACACCTGAAATGAACTCATTTAACCATTATGCATACGGCTCTGTGGGCGACTGGCTTTACACAACAGTTGCAGGTATTGATAGCGATGAGCAGGAGCCCGGCTACAAGCACATCATTTTCAGACCCCTTCCCACAAAGGCACTCGGCTATGCGAAGGCACGTATCCTTACCGAAAATGGCGAGATTATCTCGTCCTGGGAATATACAGGTAAGGGTAACGAGTGTAAATTCAGCTTTACAATTCCTGCCGGCTCACACGCTACGCTCTACCTTGACAACGAGGAATATGAATTTGAGAGCGGAACCTACGATACTGTTTTTGAATATGAGGGAGTATAATAAAACTTCTCTATTTAGTATTCTGACATAGTACTATATACAAAATATAGCGGATTTTCATAGA
>JAZNLJ010000027.1:0-6573 GCA_045579005.1 Acutalibacteraceae bacterium
GTTGTTGCAGTAAACCACCATTCATTTGGAGTTTCTGAATACCTTAAGGTTTCCGTAAGTGAGGATTTTTCTGTTTTCGATGGTGACAAAGCACTTGAATGTGAAACAATAACTACCAAAAACGGCAAGGTTCTTATATTCCCGGCTTGTCTGGAGCCTATGAGTATCAAAAAATTCACCTTGAGAAAATGTGACAACAAGCCTGCGTCCCATTTCAGCTATGATGATACGAAAATGCTCCTTACCACACCCTGCTACGAGGTGAAATTTACCGAATGCGGTATTTCATATATCAAGGATGTTAAAACAGGCAAGCTCATTTTTGATAACGGCACAGGCGGTCTTTTCACAGGCTATGTAAACGGTGCAGACTCATCATCAAAGGGTAAGTGGACAATTACCGTAAATTCACTTTCCGCAAATGCAGTATACGAGGGTGAAATCGGTGGTATTCAGTTTGACCTTACAATGAATTTTGCGGGTAAATCAAAGAGGATTGACTGTAAATCACGCTTTGTTGTTAAGAAAGACCTTATCGGCAGAACAGATATTACACAGGGCAGGCCTGTTCCTCTTACACTCAACGGACACCACCACGAGGACAAGCTTTGTCTTAACCTCAATCTCTGCCTTGACAATAACCGCAGAATGTTCCGCGATTTGCCCTATTCAATCTCTGAATGGAACGGTGACCTCAGAAAGACGGAAAAATACTGGTACCCCGATGACGACATTCTTATTGATACACCCGTTTCACCTGAGGAATCATTTGAGTCAACAACATATTTCCACGGCATACATTGGCTTTGCCTGAGAGATAATAATCAGGGTCTTGCAGTGTTCAACAAGGGCTGTATGGGTTGTGCGCTCAACGGCAACAATCTTTTCGTTCCCCTTATTTATTCAAATGAATATATGTGCGGCACACGTATCCTTGAGGGTGAGTTTGAAAATGAATTTGCAATATTCCCCTTTGAAGGTACCGTTTCAAATGTTGACGTTCACAAAAATGCCCTTACTTACGCACAGCCCCCCGTTTGTGAGGCAGTTGCAAGCGGTAACGGTGAAAACAGTGATTTCTCCGCACTTTCATTCAACGGCGACGAAAGTATTATTCTTACCGCACTTTACCCCGAGAGTGACTATATTTTAGCCAGATTCTGCAACTACTCAGACAGCAGCGCAACTGCTGAAATCAGCACAGCTTACGGCACTGTTGCTGCACAGACAGACCTTTTGGGTAACGACGTGGCAGAAATCAATGACAACACCCTTAAATTCCACCCGTGGGAAGTTAAGACAGTAAAAATAATTCTTAAATAAACTTATCAACAAACCACATATTTTGTGGTGGAAATCCCGATATATTTGTGGTAGAATTGTAAACAAATCAAAACACTCTTTTTCAGGAGCAGATTTATGAAAAAATATACTCTTAATTTTGGCGAATTCAAGCAATATAACAAGGTGTTTCTTAATGCAGAAAAGGGCATCGACGGCGCATCCGTTAACTCAGTTGCCTTCAACGGAAACACACTTTACATCGCATCAGCAAAGGGCACCTTTGAATATGCTGACGGTAATTTAAAAAAATTATCATTTAATGCATCAAAGCTGATTTCAATAAAGGGCACTCTTTATGCGGCAATCGGCAACACCCTTTCAGAAATCAAAAAGGGCAAGGCAAAGAAAATTGCCGAGTTCGGCTCAAAGGTTGTTGACATTTCAGAAGCACTTGACGGCTCTGTATGGCTCATTACAGAAAATCACCTTTACCTTATGAATGACGGTGAATTCCAAAAAGTTGTTGACCTCCCTGCTGAAACAGTTTGCCTTGCAGCACTTGATAACAAAACAAAGTACGGCGAAACTGTTTATGTAGGCTCAACCATTGAGGGCCTTTTATCAATGAAGGGCAAGCGCCGTCATTGGGCAGAGCTTCTCCCTGAAAATACCGGTGTTATGAGCAGAAAAATCAACTGTATCAAGATTGATGCTCTCGGTCATCTCTGGGTTGGCACAGACGAAGGAATCAACATCTACGACGGCAGGAACTACTGGTTCAAGGGTGATGATTTTTACGCTATCCCCAACGGCTCGTTTAATGATATGTTCTTTGCCGCTGACGGCAAGAAATACTTTGCAACAAACACAGGCCTTGTTACACTCATTGAGGGTAAAATTTCTTATTTCTCATACGGTGCATGGCTTATGCACCCCACAGTTACATCCCTTGCAGTAGCAGATGACGGCACCATTGCCGCAGTTACACCCCGCGGTATCAGTATCATCACCTCAAAATATATGACTCTGGCAGAAAAGGCAGAGTATGTTGATAACTTCACCGACAAATATTTCTGCCGTAACGAGGGCTACCACGTTGACAGACTTCTCCGAAAATACGGTGATGTTGATTCAGGATATCTCCTCAACTCGGACAACGACGGTCTTTTCACAGGTCTTTACTGTGCAAGCCAGTGCTTCCGTTATGCCACAACTAAAGACCCTAAGGCAAAGGCAAATGCCAAAAGAGCTGTTGAAGCTATGATTAAGCTCACCGAGGTTACAGGTAAATCAGGCTTTACCGCACGCGCAACACGCTACGATGATGACCCCTACTTCGGTCAGGGCAACCGCGAGGAATGGCACGTTTGCGAGGATAACCCCAACTGTGAATGGCTTGGTGAAACATCAAGTGACGAAATGACCGGGCACTACTTTGCTTACGGCATTTACTATGACCTTGTGGCAGACAAAAAGGAAAAGAAGAAAATCGCCGAGGTTGTAAAGAAAATCACCGACCACATAATCGAAAACAACTTTCACCTTTGCGACGTTGACGGTTTGCCCACCACCTGGGCAAACTGGGAGCCCGAGCTCCTTAACAACGATGACCGCTGGTATTTTGAAAGGGGCACAAACTCCCTTGAGATATTGTCCTTCCTTAAAACAACCTACCACGTAACAGGCGATGAAAAATATAATCAGGTTTTCGATATGCTTATCAGTAAGCACCACTATGCTATGAACTGCATGCAGTATAAGTGCGAGGATGCTCACATTGCCCACATCGACGACCAGCTTGATTTTACAAACATCTACAATCTCCTTGTTTACACCGATAACGAGGCACAAAAGGAAATCTTCAAGATGGGTCTTACTCACCACTTTGAGTATGAAAGAGTTGAGCGCTCACCATTCTTTAACATTGTTTACGGTGCACTTACAAACAACACCTGCGATATTGAGAATGCTGCTAAATCTCTTTCGGAAATGAACCTTGACTTCGTTGTATGGCCCACCTACAACAGCTACCGCAAGGATATTGTAATTGATACTGAGCCCGAAAAATACGGCTGTGCACCTCAGCTCAAATACCCTGTTGAATACAGCTCAAGGCTCCTTGTAAACTACGACGGCAACCAGTTCGTTTGCGACTCAGGTGCCGAAGAATTTATTGAAATCAACAAAAAATCTGCAAACCGTGCAGCCGCACTCCCCGGTACAGACGGTGCAAACGGTATGAGAACCATAATGCCCTATATCTTCCTCCTCCCCTATTGGATGGGCAGATATTACGGTCTGCTTGGAGACTAAAAGCAAAAGGAATGTAAAAAAGCTGTAAAAAAACTTGCGTTTTTTTACAGCTTTTTTGTTAAATTTAAATTTAAAAATGTAAAGGTTTAATTTCGGGGCACTTCGTTCCGATTATAATGTTCGGAAGCGGAGCTTCCCCAATAATTCTGCATTCTGCATTTTAAATTTTGCATTTAATATACATCCGACTCAATGTAATCAACCCCAAGGGCACGACAATAGTTAAGGGCGATAATGTCATTTGCAGTCCAGACACCAACCTTGAGCCCTTTATCGTGGAATTCCTTAACCATTTTGGGTGTAGCAACCTTATAATCTGCATCTATATCAAAGCCGTAATCAAGGCACTTATGATAATCACCACAGTTTTTACCGTAGGTCAGCATAATCTGCAAATCCGGGAATGCCTCGTGAGCCTTAACAAGATTTTCAAACTCAAATGACTGAAGCACACATCTTGAAAGGTCGTAAACCTCGCCTGCCATAGTAAAGAGTTCGTTTATCTGCTCATCAGTAAACCCGCCCTTAAGCTCGATAAAGCAAATCATATTTGCATCCCGGCAAATTTCAAGATAGCGCCTGAAGGTGCAGACATAAACAACCTCATTGCTCTTTTTGTTCATAAGTGGCTTTTGTGAAAGCTCCTCATAGGTTGCATCGGCAACCATAAGCTCCGTGCCGTCAACAAACCTTGCTTCATCGTTATGGTTTACGACAAAAACACCGTCATTGGTAACGCGAACATCGGTTTCGATACCGCCCGAACCGTTCTTGACAGCAGCAATAAACGATGCCTCCGTATTATCAGGGTGCTTTGAGCTGAAGCCTCTGTGAGCAATCATACAGATATCCTTATGAAGCTCTTTATTTATGTAATGAAAGCCTGCTGCTGCACCTGCAACCAGGCCTGCGGCAACAAGACCCTTT
The DNA here is from genome assembly GCA_045579005.1 of Acutalibacteraceae bacterium. GTDB lineage: Bacteria > Bacillota > Clostridia > Oscillospirales > Acutalibacteraceae > DTU089. The sequence continues at coordinate 4,525 of JAZNLJ010000027.1, forward strand.
TTTATGTATTTATTCATAGTTAAATCACGTCCCTGCTGTTTTTTAATATTTTATAAAATTCAACACCTTTTTGCAAGGGGGAATTTGTCATTCTCGGTTAAATCAAGCAGTGTAATGATATTTTCAAACTCTGCCTTTATATTTTCAAGGGCACTTCCCTTATGTGCATCGCTGCCGAGATAGAATTTGCAGCCGCAATCCTTGGCTATGTAATAAGGGCGCATCAAAATCTGCTTTTCCTCATCGTCCATTGCAAGGGTTTTCATATTAAGCTCAATTCCCACTCCCGTCCCGGCACAATCGGAAAAAATTTCATATAAATCACTTTCGGGCAGCAGTCTTATTACCTGCGGAGTTTTTTCCTTCATAATGTGACCGCAGGTCAGGTGTGCAATGCCCATTTTGTGAAAGGGTAAATCCATTTTCAACAAAGCGCGTATTTTCCCGAGCCATATTTCTGCCGCCTGCTCAGGTGTGCTGATTTTCTCCCGCACGGTATTGCCTGCAAGGTGCAGATGTGTGGTAGCAACTGTGACAAAATCCATTTCATCAAGGTTTTTTCGGCTGATTCCTAATACGTTATTATAATCCATATCCGTTTCCGCACCGAAAAGGAGTGTTGCTCGCTCGTGGGTGGGTAAGGGTAACACCGTTTTCAGCCTTGCAAAGGTATGGGCAGGGTGCCACTCTGCCTCACTGTGTACACTCTCATCCCACAGATGGTTTGTAATGCACACCTTGTGAAAATCATTCAGGAGTGCATATTGAAGAAGCCTGCCGGGTGTCTGATTTTCATCACGGCAACAGGCAGAAACAGTTGTGTGCACGTGGAAATCGTGGTCTGCAATATATTTCATTGACTCGCACCTCTCTTACACATATCTTACGGCAATGTTTGCATAATCTGTGGGGGTCATACCCGACACCCTTCTGAATACAGTTGTGAAATACTGGGAGTTATTAAAGCAAAGTCTCTGTGAAATCTCCGTAAAAGAATATTTTTCTTCACGAATCATTTCCTTGGCTCTGTCAATTTTAAGTCTTGTAAAGTATTCCATTACACCACAACCCATCTGTTCACGAAAAATCTTTTTTATAACAGATGGGGACAGATTAAATTCCCGCACAATATCCTCAAAAACTATTTTACTTTCTACATTTGCTGACAAAAAGTCAGTTATTTCCGCAAGAACAGAACTGCTCTTTTTTATTTTAACAGGCGGTGTATTCTTACTGGAACGGATAAGCCTGATAAGAAGCATTTCTATGCTTATTTTCACAATCTGCTCGCATCCGTATGTACCGTTTCCCGACTTACTCATAACAGCTGTATAAGGGTCCTTTAACCCCTTGGAAAACGCTCTGCCCGACTCCTTTACAATATTGCCGAGAAGTCTGCGTTCCTCTTCGCCTGCTGTTATTACGTGACCTGCTACTGAAAAAAGTTCAGGTGAATCGCAATCGAATGATATAATAACCGAGTTTGCCGCACGCTTGCCGTCACACCTTATGTTGTGAAATTCGTTGGGCTTGTGCAGATAAATCTGACCTGCTTCAAGCTCAAGCTCCTGTGCACCTGCAGTTATAAAAAGATTTTTCTTATCTGCATATACAAGCTCCCAGAAATCGTGCACCTCACCCGAATATGCAAAATCTTTGGTATATTCAAAATAGTGAACAGTATAAATACTGTCAATTTTCACCGGACAGTCTAAGTACGTCTTTAAATAATCCACTTGCATCACCTGATTTTATTTTATATCTTCAAACGCAAAAATGCAACCAAAATTATAAAAGTTGTGTCCGATTTTGTAAGATTATCGAAAAAAACTGTGTTACAATATAACCGAAAATAGAAATATAATACTTTATGAAGGAGAGAACACTATGGATAATATTTTATTTGGTACAGGCGGTTGGCGTGCAATTATCGGTGAAGATTTCATTGCACTCAATATCCGTCGGGTAGCTCAGGGTATTTTTATGCTTATGAGTGAAGAGAACAAAACAGACAAGCCCGTTATTATCGGCTATGACAGACGCTTTCTC
>JAZNLJ010000028.1:0-4403 GCA_045579005.1 Acutalibacteraceae bacterium
ACCGTACACTAAATGCTTATCATCGCTTTTCTGTTGAGTGATAAACTTACTTGCATTTGGTACGGCTGTGTCATTGGTTAGAATTACAGGTTCACTTACCTTTGTAATGTATGGTGCGGCAGAGCCCGCAGGAGAATGTAACACAAGGTATTTTGCATTTGGTGGCATCGCATATATACCACCCACCAAGCTACCACTATTTGCTGTTGAGAATACTTGAATTTTCGCCCAAGTATCATCTACAACATATGTGTTAATACCGGAATATGAATAATTAGATATGTTAAACCTGTCACCCTCGTCAACTTCAATTATGTAGGCATCAATCTCCGCCTTCACCCTGAAGCCATTTACCCATTCATTATAAAAAGCACCTACTTTTTTACAAGGAAATTGTGTAGGAAGTGTTGTATCCTTGTTTTCAGCTTCTGTAGGAATTCCCTCTACATAATTTTTAAGAAGATTGGTATATGCACCATTAAACTCTGCTTGACGGATTCTTTCATTTAATTCAAATGTAGTCTGTCTATCAGCTTCATTGACTATAAATGTGTTTTCCCTCGCTTCTTCGTTATCTATCAATTGTGCGGTTATTTCATTAACAATTTCCTGCAACGCTTCATCCGTTATATGAATGTTACCAATTGACCCCACAATTATGTTTTCAGCACTTAAATTTCCGATTAAGCTCATATTCTCACTCCCTTACATCTGCACCTTCAGGGTACAGTTTAAATATCTTCGCTCCGTCTTCATCGTAACCTATAATCGTCTGCGGATTGGTGTCAGGGTTTAATTCAACCTCATACCAATAGTCAACCGGCTTTGATATAACATCACCTATCTTTGTATCTTCACCATCTAAAGTAATGCCGACAACCTTTGTATTTTCGGTTACTGTTACATCTTTCTGCAGCACGACATTATCTGCATTTTTCTTACCGAACACTTTGAAACGAATAACATCACCAGGTGCAAAAGTATGAGCTGTACCGTCTGTGTCTACCGCTGATACACCGAAATACATCATATCTCCCCGTGTTACATAGATAGACTTATCTTTATTTATAACGAACATATCCGCGCCTCCTTATTCTTCCTTGCAGTCTATGCCTTTTAACATCTCATATTGTTTTATGGCATCATCTACAAGGCACATTCTATATTCAGAAATAGTAAAGCCTGTGCCCTCTACATATACAAGGAGCTGGCCCTTTTCAATCTCTACCTCCTGATGCGCTGTCTCTTTAACTTTCTTACCATTCGGGCGTACATATTCTTTTTCGATATCGGTAATGAGCATATCGTTTGCAATCGACTGCAAAACGCGGAAATCATAGCCTTTGTCTGTATCGTGGTCGTCACAAAGGAAGATATCCTCACCGTCATACACAAAGCCGCCATAAAAACCTACGTTAGGTACAATCACATACTTTTCTAAGTTTTCTAATTGCTTCATTTATAAAACACTCCTTTACATTGCTCCGGGAGTTGCACCCGGATTTTACTCTTACAATGACAAAAAATGGGAAGAGTTGAACACACCAACTCTTCCCGAAAAAATTAATAGGTAACAGCAACTAATATATCCGTACTTTCGGGAATAATAGAAACCGTACCATCGTTATTGGCCCATCTTGCACTCTCAAAACGGAAAACGCCTGTTTCGTTTGCACCGAGCTGGAATGTTTCATCGGTTGACGATGCAGCATAAGAGCCCGAGGTAGGTGCTTTAACCGTAATATTTTTGGTTGTAGCTGTAGTGTTGGCAATAAGAACAACAACATACTCATCCGATGCTCGCGGAATCACAAAAGTAAAGCCTTCATCTGTACTTGTAGCTGCTTCAAGCGTAACATTTGTTACTTTATTAACATCACATTTAACGGGTGTTAATTCTTTAATAGCCATTACAATTCCCTCCTTAATTAGTGAGCCTTAATAACATAAAGCTCTTTTGGTCTGATAACCTTAGCACCGTACACGTAAAGACCCTTGACGATATCTGCAAAGCCTTTTTCCTTCTTGCAGGTTTCAACCTTGCTGATTTGACCACAGAAAGCAATAGCTTTCTTTGTTCTGACCATCTCGTAATCATCTGTGCCGTCGTTGTAAAGGTTATTTGACATTCTGAGGTATGTATTTGCATACTTACCTAATGCGCCGCGCTTTGTGAACTCAACATTATCTGTGAAGAGTTCTGAAAGCTCTCTTCTGATTCCGATGATATGTTCAGGGTTAAGGTCGGCTGCAAGCTCGGTGTTCTGAGACACATTGTTCTTATAAAGCTTCTGATGAGCATCATCGATAGGCTTTAAGAAGCTTGTGAGTGTGCTGATATCAGTTGATTCACTGAACATACCTTTATCAGCGTGCATAGCCTGCTTGCCTACAAACGCATCAGCGCTCTCAGCAAGGGCAGTTTTCGCTTCATCGAACTGTGTTTCAAGATAACCGGGTGAAGACTGTGCTGCATCAATATCATCAACTTCAAATGCAAACGCATCTGACTCGGTGATATCGATATACTGAGAATTGTCGCCAAGATTCTCAATAGTAAGGTCTTCGCCGGGTACATATTTCTGAATTGTAGGTCTTACGGCACCTACTACCTTAAGGCGCGCACCAAGCTTGAACTCACCTTCGAACTGGTAATCGCACCAATTTGAAAGAACCAAATCCTTCTTAAGCTCTGTCTGGCAGTACTTACTCCAGAACATGGGTTTGAAGTTTGCTCCCATTTGAAAAGTCCCCTTTCGTTACTTTCCCCAATTGAGCATTGATTTACGAACATTTTCCATTACTTTCGGATTATCGTAATCCGCGGGTGTTAATCTATCCACCTCTTCAGGTGTATAGAATTCCTTCTCAACCGTATGGCTGCCGTTTTTCATGCTTCCAATGGGTTCAATATTTGTGTTGTTATTTAATTTTGTGTACAGTCCGTACACTGTTTCAATCGGCACATCAGATTTATACTGAGCAGCAAATTCTTTGAATTCTTTGCTGTCATATACCTCTTCTTTTACACCGATTTTAGCAAGTGCGGCATTTCGCTCAGCTGTTTGACGATACTCATTCAACTGCTCATAGACAGCTCTATCGCGAGCATCCATATTTTCATAGCCGATTTTTGAAAGCCTGTCAGTCTCTTCTATTACCTCGCCAATTCCTGCCTCGATAATATCAGCTGCTTCAGCTTTCGCCAGCACAGCAATATCTCTATCGCTATAACCGGGTGTTGTCGAAACATCAACGCCCTTACCTTTGTAATAATCTGTAAAGGATTCTGTGATTCCCTCTACGCTATCACTGCCTGTACCCTGCTTAAGAACATTTACCAAAGGACCATATTTCTTTTCATACTCCTTCTGTACCTTTGCTCTCTCGCGGGCTTTGGCTTTTCCCACAGCGTTATCAATATCAATCTGTGTGAAACGTTTTTCTTCAGCTGTGTTGTCTACCTCTGCAGACTGCTGACCGGGGATTTCTTCTGTGGTTTCCGTTTCCACGTTTTCAGTAACTATTTCTTCTTCAGTTACAAGGATTTCTTCTTTTTCGTTCATTTTGGAAAACTCCTTCCTATTTTTTAGTTGGTGTTTTGTTTCACCGGGCCGTAAATTTTCCTTTACGTAAGGATATAAAAAAGCACTTGGTAGGGTCGTCAGTGTCCCTACCTAAGTGCTTAATTAACTATGTACCAATCTTCTTCAAGAATATCGGACTGACTTGCAAGCCACATCTGATGTGTACCATCAGCGCAACGCATCTGTAAATATGGTCTGCACTTAAACAATGTACCCTCTTCGTAGCCGTACGCTTCTGCCGTCTGCTTATTACAGGGAATTCCCTCTGGATACCCCTTTTGATAAACAACGAACATATTTTTACCGTTCCAGCCTTTTCTTGCAACCCTGAAACCTTTTTTAAGCGCTTCAACAGCAAGCCCGAACGTCATATTGTCACATTGTTTATAAGCGTTTTCAAAAGCCTTTTTAGGCGACCAGGAGATATATCCGTCCGGATAATTCACAATGTAGCCTTCATCGTTGGGATTTTCATCATTAGGAAGAGGCCAACCCCTGAAGGCGTTGTACTCACCCCTTGTCATTGGTTTTGCATTAATTATTTTTGTGCCTATGTACTGTTTCATAATTACCTCCACTTATTATTGTGCCTGCATCTGTTGCATTGCTCTGAGCATATATTCAACCTGCCCGTCGGGGTCAAGGTTCATATATTGCTGAGCGTTCTGCATTAATCTTTGAGATTCTGCATGCAGTTCAGCAATCTTCTGTTGGTCTGCCTTCCACTTTTTAATTCCTTCCTCAAGCTTCTGCTTTGGCATTGTTGAATCATCATCAAGAAGTGAAATATAGAACTCTAACTCAGGCATTCGCTGA
>JAZNLJ010000029.1:0-2755 GCA_045579005.1 Acutalibacteraceae bacterium
TGCAAACCACGGCGCAATCTCCTACGGTCACATTGGTGCAGATATCATCACTCTCTGCTCAATGCTCAGAATCCCCGTTTCAATGCACAACGTTGACGAAAGCAAAATCTTCCGTCCCGCTTGCTGGAACGCATTCGGCACTCAGGAGCTTGAAAGCGCAGACTTCCGTGCTTGCGACGCTTACGGCCCTCTTTATAAATAATTGAAAAGAAAAAACCTCGTAAGGCTTTCCTTACGAGGTTTTTATTTTTTAGGACTTTATTAGAAGCCAAAAGAGCCAAAGGGGTCTGACATGCAGTCATCGCATATCCAACCGCTTTCGTCCATTATTTCGATTTTTTCGCCATATTTTTTATGCTTTCTCATTATTTAATGTTAAAAATATAACATAGATTGACAAAATACGACTCTCATTATACAATAATTTTGTAAACTTGAAATATAAAAATTAGGTAGAGGTGCGATTGACAAGATTAGGCTTCAGAGCTGCGGGGCAAAGAAGATGCCGAAAGGGGAAATCGCCGAAACAAAAACGCTATGCCCGGATTCGTTTTTGTTGGTTGCTTTGTTAACAGCAAAGCGACTGTCACATTTGTGGAGAGCTATCATTGATTTATAATCATGACTGTTTTTCACAGCCATGATTTTTTGTTTCTTAAAGAAAGGATGGTTTTATGATGAACCAAAGAAAACGCAGATTTTTTGCGGTGCTTATTGTGTGCATTTTCACATTTGCACTGGGCACAATGTGTTCCGCAAACGGTGATGCAAAGGCTGACGACGTAGCCACAGGGGCTTCTGTTGACACCTTCACCATCACATACGATGAGGATGAAGGTCCTCTCAAGCTCGACCTTAATAATTATGATGATGCTCTTACATATTCTGAGCATTATGCAGACAACATCGAAATCGATAAGGATTTCGATGCTCACACAGAAAAAGCCATAGCTACTGTTCAGGGTACTGTCCCCGCTTACGCAACCTTCTGGGCACTTCTTGCTCCCATTATTGCTATCGTTCTTGCCCTTATAACAAAAGAGGTTTACTCTTCACTTGTTATCGGTATTATCGTTGGCGGTGCAATTTATGCAAAGGGTAATTTTGAAGGCACTCTTACCCACGTTGTAAGCGATGGCTTCATTGCAAACATCGCAGATGAATACAATATGGGTATCCTTATTTTCCTTGTTCTTCTCGGTGCACTTGTTGCAATGATGAACAAAGCCGGTGGCTCCGCCGCATTCGGCAGATGGGCAACAGCTCACATCAAATCAAGAGTTGGTGCACAGCTTGCAACAATCGCACTCGGTGTGCTTATTTTCATTGACGACTATTTCAACTGTCTCACAGTCGGCTCTGTTATGCGCCCCGTTACAGACGGTCACAAGGTTTCAAGAGCAAAGCTCTCTTACCTTATTGATGCTACTGCAGCACCTGTTTGCATTATTGCCCCCATTTCTTCCTGGGCAGCAGCAGTTGCAGGCTTTGCAAACAGTGCAGGTGCAGAAAATGGTATCAGCCTTTTCATTCAGGCTATTCCCTACAACTTCTATGCACTTCTCACAATCGCAATGATGATTTTCCTCGCCTTAACAGGTCTTGACTACGGCCCCATGAAAAAGCACGAGAAAAATGCTATTGAAAACGGCGACCTTTTCACAAGTGGCACAAAACAGGCTGTTGAAGAGCTTGAGGTTAACGAAAAAGGCAGAGTTTGTGACCTTATCGTCCCCATTATCATTCTTATCGTCAGCTGTGTTATCGGTATGATTTACTCAGGCGGATTCTTCAGCGGCGAAAACTTTATTGATGCTTTCTCAAATGCAGATGCTTCTGTTGGTCTTGCTTACGGTGCATTCGTTTCCATTATTCTTACAGTTGTTTTCTACCTTTTAAGAAGAGTTCTTACCTTCAAGAGCATTATGGAATCTCTCCCCGAGGGCTTCAAGGCAATGGTTCCCGCAATTATGATTCTTTCTTGTGCTTGGACCCTTAAAGCTATGACAGACTCTCTCGGTGCAAAGATTTTCATTTCTCAGCTTATCGAGGGCAGTGCGGCAGGCTTCCAGGCTCTTCTCCCCGCAATTATCTTCCTTATTGCTGTTGGTCTTTCCTTTGCAACAGGCACATCCTGGGGTACATTCGGTATTCTTATCCCCATCGTGCTCTCAGTATTCGGAGCAGAAGATTCAATTACAATCGTTGCTATTTCTGCTTGTATGGCTGGTGCGGTTTGCGGTGACCACTGCTCACCCATTTCCGACACAACAATCATGGCTTCAGCCGGTGCACAGTGTGACCACCTTAACCACGTTTCAACTCAGTTGCCCTACGCATTAACTGTTGCAGGTGTTTCTGCTGTGAGCTACGTTATAGCAGGCTTCATACCCAATTGGATGATTGTTCTCCCGATTTCGTTTGTTCTTATGATTGGAACACTCTTTGTTATCAAAGCAGTTACAAAGAAAAAAGCGTAAAAATTTATATTAAGGCATAAAATTACTCCTTACACATTTTTGAATGTGTAAGGAGTAATTATTTTTTATTTCATAAGGTTTTCTAAGAAATCAACTGCGGCTCTGATATCCTTTGCAGGGTCATCGCCAACCTCACGCTCGATTGTAAGGAAACCGTTATAGCCTATTTCTTCAAGGGCTGCAAGGTATTTGGGGAAATCTACGCTACCCTCACCAAGGGGAACCTCGAGGAATGAATCGTCAGTTACAATAACGTCCTTTTTGATTCCGTAAAC
>JAZNLJ010000030.1:0-24763 GCA_045579005.1 Acutalibacteraceae bacterium
AAATATAACAAGTAAATAAGCACATTCCTCGGCAGGCGGATTGACCATTAAACAAAATTTGCACCTGCTGTCTTTAGAACAGCGATAGTATTTTAACACATCGTATTCGATATGTCAAGCATTATTTTATTCTTCTACAGGAGCACCTGTAAGCTTAGCAGCATTGATACGGATACCAGGGCCCATTGTAGTAGCTGCTACACATGAACGGATGTAAGTACCCTTTGTTGCAGCGGGCTTTGCTTTGATAACAGCATCAAGGAGAGCCATTGCGTTCTCTGTGAGCTTGTCGCCACCAAATGAAGCCTTACCGATGGGGCAGTGGATGATGTTTGTTTTGTCAAGACGGTACTCAATCTTACCTGCCTTAGCCTCTTCAACAGCCTTAGCAGCGTCAGGAGTAACAGTACCAGCCTTGGGAGAAGGCATAAGACCTCTGGGGCCGAGAACCTTACCCAAACGACCAACAAGACCCATCATATCGGGTGTTGCAATACATACGTCAAAGTCCATAAAGCCGCCTGTGATCTTCTCAACAAGATCCATATCACCAACGATATCTGCGCCTGCAGCCTCTGCAGCCTTAGCAGCATCGCCCTTTGCGAAAACAGCTACGCGAACCTTCTTACCTGTGCCGTTGGGGAGAACAACTGCGCCTCTAACCTGCTGGTCAGCGTGACGAGAGTCAACACCAAGACGGATATGCATTTCAACAGTTTCGTCGAATTTAGCGCTTGCAGTCTTTGATGCAAGCTCGAGAGCTTCTTTAACTTCGTAGAGCTTTGTCTTGTCTACGAGCTTTGCGCTCTCAACATACTTTTTACCATGTTTCATAATTTTTTCCTCCCAATAGAGTGGTTAAATCGGATTTACCTCCCACCCGGGAGCATTAATCTACAACAGTAACGCCCATGCTACGAGCTGTACCTGCTACCATTGAGATAGCAGCTTCGATTGAAGCAGCGTTTAAGTCAGGCATTTTCTGTTCTGCGATTTTTCTTACTTGCTCACCGGTAATTGTTGCAACCTTAGTCTTATTCGGAACACCAGAACCGCTTTCAATACCGCAAGCCTTCTTAATAAGAACAGCAGCAGGCGGAGTTTTTGTAATGAATGTGAAAGAACGGTCGGCATATACAGTGATAACTACGGGAATAATGAGACCCATATCATTCTTTGTACGCTCATTGAATTCCTTTGTAAATGCCATGATGTTTACACCGTGCTGACCTAATGCAGGACCAACGGGTGGTGCCGGGGTTGCTTTACCGGCGGGAATCTGTAGTTTAATATAACCTACAACCTTTTGAGCCATGTTTTGCACCTCCAAAATTCGTGGTATGGCGGAATAAGAAGCTCGCCTTACTCCTCCCACACGCGGTACTCTGTACCGCATATAACAGTAGCTTTGCCACTGATTACCAAATTAATCTGCGATATCAATCAATCGCCTTTTTTACCTGATTGAGCGGAAGCTCAACAGGTGCTTCCTTACCCATAAATGAAACGATAACACGAACAACGCCCTTGTCAGTATCGATTGTTTCAACAACACCTGAGTTGCCTTCCATAAGACCCTCGGTGATTGTAACAAGGTCGCCCACTTCGTAAGAAACCTTTGTAACCGTTGAAATAACGTCGTCGTCCTCTGTACCTTCGAGGCCTAATTTGCGAACCTCTTCAGCAGTAAGGGGAACCGGTCTGCCATCGGGACCGACAAAGCCTGTTACGCCACTTGTGTAGCGGATTGCATGCCATGTTTCGTCGGGTACCTTGAGAACGTTTTCTTCGCCCTCTTTATCGCTGTACTCAACTGCAAGCTTAACAACAACGTAGCTGGGGAAAATTTTTCTCTCTACTTCGACTGTCTTGTCATCACGGACCTCGACAACCTTTTCAACAGGAATGCATACACCCAGAATCTTGTCGTGCATCTTACGGTTTTCAACGAATTTTCCGATATTCTCCGCAACCTTGTTCTCATAGCCTGAGTAGGTGTGGATAATATACCATCTTGCTTCTGCAGCCATAATAAACCTCCGTAATTACTGATATTAAGGAACCAGATTATGCGGCGGTTGTTGCCTCTGTAGTCTCCTCCTCGGGAGCTTCAGTGGTATCCTCAACAGTCTCAGCAGTTGTATCTTCAACTACCTCTGTTGCAGCTGTTGTTGTTTCATTTGCAGCCTTGTTCATAGCAGTAACTGCACCTGAAACAGCAAAGTCAATAGCCCAGATACCTGCACCAATAACGAGAATAGCAGCAAGAACAATACCTGTGCTCTTGATTACCATCTTGCGACCGGGCCAAACAATCTTCTTTGTCTCACCACGGAGATCTTTGAAGAAACGCGCAATGCCCTTGCCAACATTCTTAGGTGAAAGCTTAGAAGGCTTCTTTGCCTTCTTGGGGGACTTAGCAGTCTCTGAGGTATCAGCTTTGGCGACTGCCTTTTTGTTTTCGTCAGCCATTGTGCTACCTCCTTACTTTGTTTCCTTGTGGAGAGTGTGTTTCTTGCAGAATCTGCAATACTTTTTCATCTCCAACCTGTCAGGGTTGTTTTTCTTTTCCTTCATAGTGTTGTAATTGCGCTGCTTACATTCTGTGCAGGAAAGTGTAATTTTTACTCTCACTAACGGCACCTCCATTTTTTGATTAGCCTCCCTCTCAACGGTGAGCAGAGCCTATCCCCACCCATTCCGAAGAAAGCACCTTTTCCGCACTTCTGACTGTGAGAAAATCAGGGCACAAAAAAAGAACCCTCCACGAGAGGTACAAGGATTATACCACGGGAGTTTTCGTATGTCAATAGCTTTTTTCAATTTATTTTACAAGCACAAAACGTGTCTGTATTATATCAAAAAACAAAAAAATTTTCAATAAAGTATTGGCATATCATATTTTTTGTTTTATAATGAACAAGTATACAATTATATTAGAGGGAGGGGTCCCATTGGGTTCTAAATACTCCGTTCAGCTCAGCAAGGTCATCAAGGCAAACTCTTTCGAGGTAATTTATATGCCTGACAAACCTGAAAGCGAGTTGGTTATCCGTTCACAAGATGTCAATCGCCCCGGACTTATGTTCGCCGGCTACGAGAAATTCTACGACAGAGAGCGTGTGGAATTCATCGGTCTTGCAGAAATGAGCTATCTCGGCGAGCTTGACGAAGCAACACAGCGTGAAAGACTTGAGCTTTTTTTCAGTCTTACCCCACCGGTTGCAATTCTCACACGTAACATTGATGCTCCTCAAATTATGATGGAGCTTGCAGAGAAATATCAGGTACCGCTTTTACGTACTGCCGAGCCCACATCAGGTATAATGGCAACCCTTATTTCATACCTTAGCACAGAGCTTGCAGAGCGCATCACCCGCCACGGTGTTATGGTCGAGGTTTATGGTGAAGGTATCCTTATCCTGGGTGATAGCGGTGTCGGTAAGAGTGAAGCAGCAGTAGAGCTCATCAAGCGTGGTCACAGACTTATTGCGGACGACGCTGTTGAAATCCGTAAGGTTTCATCAAAAACACTTGTTGGTACTGCGCCCGACAATATCCGTCACTTTATTGAGTTGCGCGGTATCGGTATTGTTAACGCCCGCAACATTTTCGGTATAGGCTCTGTTAAGCTCACCGAAAAAATAGATATGGTTATCCAGCTTGAGCAATGGGACAGCACAAAGGCTTATGACAGACTTGGTATTGAGGATGAATACATCTCAATCCTTGGCATTAAGGTGCCCACAACAACCGTTCCCGTAAAGCCCGGTCGAAACCTTGCAATCATAATTGAGATTGCGGCTATGAACAACAGACAGAAAAAGCTGGGATATAATGCTGCAAAAGAGCTTATGGCACAGCTTGGTATGGGTGAGGTTGAAACTCAATCCAAAGAGCTTGATGCATGGCACTAAACAATAAATAAGATTTAACTGAAAAGGAGAACATACATTATGTACAGAATTGGTGTTGACCTTGGCGGTACAAATATCGCTACAGGTGTAGTAAACGAAAAAAATGAAATTATCGGCAGAGGTAAAGTAAAAACCCGTGCGCCCCGTCCTGCTGAGGCTATATTTGACTCAATCAAAGAAGCTGTCGATATGGCTGTTGCAAATGCAGGTATCAACTATACAGATGTCAAATCAATCGGTATCGGTACACCCGGCTCTGTTAACCAGAATACAGGTGCCATTGAATTTTCAAACAATCTTCAGTTCAGAAATGTACCTGCAAAGCAGATGCTCGAAGAATTACTTAAAAAACCCGTTTATCTTGAGAATGATGCAAACGCTGCTGCGCTTGGCGAGGCTGTTGCAGGTTGCGGTAACGGTGTAAAGTCATTTATTGCTGTTACACTTGGCACAGGTGTAGGCAGCGGTATTGTTCTTGACGGTAAGGTTTATCGCGGCAGCAACTTCTGTGGCGGCGAAATCGGTCATACAGTTATTAATGTTGACGGCATTCCCTGTAACTGCGGCAGAAAAGGTTGCTGGGAGAAATACGCTTCTGCAACCGCACTTGTTTCACAGGCGGTTGAGGCAATGCAAGGCAACAAGGGCAGCCTTTTATGGCAGACCTGCGACGGTGACCTTAACGCTGTTGACGGCAGAAGCATCTTTGAAGCATACGATATGGGCGATGCAGTTGCAAAAGCTGTTGTTGACAAATATCTTCACTATGTTTCAATAGGTATTGCAAACATTGTTAATGCTCTTCAGCCCGATGTCGTTTGTATCGGTGGCGGTATCAGCGGACAGGGTGAAAAAATTCTTCAGCCCATCCGCGACAATGTTAAAGCCGAGCGTTACAGCGTTTATGCTGACAAGCAAGCTCAGATTGTACCCGCACTTTTAGGTAACGATGCAGGCATCATCGGTGCTGCATTACTTGATGAATAAGAGGAACTGATGGATACCACATACAACTATGAAGAATTATATGACTATGCTGTAAGCATTGGTTGCGAAGCCGTGCTCGGTGAAAGCATGGCACTCAATACCTCCTTTAAAACAGGTGGACCTTGCGGTGTAAGGCTTTCACCTGATAGTGTTGAGCAATTAAAAGATATAATAACAAAACTCAACCGGTTAGAAATACCCTTTACTGTTTTAGGCAACGGCACAAACGTGCTTGTACCGGACGAGGGAATTGACAAAGCCATAATTATTATTGGTGATAATATGGCAGAATACAAGGTTGAGGGTGAAGACACTTTGGTTTTTTCAGCAGGTACAAACCTTGTTTCTTTGTGCCGCTTTGCGTTAGAAAATTCCTTAAGCGGTCTTGAATTTGCATTTGGTATACCCGGCACATGTGGTGGCGCCGTGTTTATGAATGCGGGTGCTTACGGCGGTGAGATGAAAGATGTTCTCACAGAAATCACCCACCTCACACCCGATATGCAGATTGAAACCATTTCTGCCGAAGATGCAGACCTTTCTTACAGGCATTCTGTGTACAAAAAAAATGGCTGTATTGTGCTTTCTGCAAAGGCAAAGCTTACCAAAGATGATAAAGAAAATATCAAGGAGCGCATGAATGATTTTCTCGGCAGACGCAAAGATAAACAGCCCCTTGAATACCCAAGTGCAGGCAGCACCTTCAAGCGACCTGAAGGGTATTTTGCAGGTGCACTTATTCAAGAATGTAACCTTAAGGGTAAATCAGTAGGCGGTGCACAGGTAAGCGAAAAGCACGCAGGCTTTGTAATTAATAAAGACAGAGCAACATCCGCAGATATTTTGAGCCTGATTGACCTTATTAAAAATACAGTTAAAACCGAAACCGGTGTTACACTTGAACCCGAAGTTATTGTCCTGAGGTAAAATATGTCTTTTTGTGCAGAAGTTAAAAATGAGCTAACCGCAATAATCTCCTCCGCCTGTTGCTACAAGGCGGAGGCTTTCGGCATGCTGTTATACGGCAGAGCCTTCGGACTTGCCGAAATTTCACTTATGACCGAGCTTAAAAGCGTTGCAGAGCATTACAGTGCCTGCATACGTGACCTTACGGGCGTCACCCCCACAACGGAGTGCTCCAAGGCCGGTAAATACAAGGTAACAATTCCTTCGCGCGATGACAGAATTGCCATTCTTAACTATTTCGGTTACACCGGCAAGGAATTATCATTGAGGGTGAATCTGTCAAATCTGGAGCAATCAAACAACGATTGTTGTTCCAGAGCTTTTTTACGCGGCGCATTCCTTGTTTGCGGCAGCGTTACAGACCCGGAAAAGGATTATCACGTTGAGCTCAGCGTGACAAAAGCCAAGCTTTGCGATGATTTGTTGCAGATAATCGATGATATCGGCCTTAAGGCAAAGAAAATTATAAGGAACAACAGCTACGTTATATACAGCAAGGACGCTGAATCTGTTGAAGATTTCGTTGGCACAATGGGCGCAAACAATGCCTTTATGACAGTAATGCAAACACGTGCTATGAAGAATATCAAAAACCAGATTAACCGTCGTTCAAATTTTGAATCGGCTAATATGAGCAGGTCCATTGAGGCAGGTCTCAAGCAGGTTGCACTTATTGAAGAAGTGCTTAAGAAAATCTCTCTTGAGGATATGACTGACGACCTTACAGAGCTTTGCAAATTGAGGCTTGAAAACCCTGATATATCACTTGATGAGTTAGGTAAGATGATGAAGCCCGAGCTTTCTCGCTCCGCGGTAAGCCGTCGTTTCAAGAAGCTTGAAAAAATCGCCGAGGAGATCAAGGCGAAATGAAGGAATTTGTAATAAAAAAGAATGATGCGGGACAAAGGCTTGATAAGTACATTACCAAGTCTTTTCCTCTTATACCCCAATCCCTGATGTATAAATATATCCGAAACAAGCGTATCAAGGTAAACGGTAAGAAATCGGAAATATCATACAAGCTTTGCATAGATGATGTTATCTCAATGTATGTTAATGATGAGTTTTTCGAACCGGTTAAACCGAAATATGATTTTCTTAGTGCAGGTAAATCACTAAAAATTGTTTACGAGGATGCAAACATCATTCTCATAGACAAGCCCGCAGGCATACTCTCTCATCCCGATGAGGGGAATTATACAGATACCGCAATAACACGGGTAAAAAGGTATTTGTATGAAAAAGGCGAATACAACCCTGACAATGAAATGTCCTTTGCTCCCGCCCTTGTAAACAGAATCGACCGCAATACTTGTGGTATAATCATTGGTGCAAAGAACGCGGAAAGCCTGAGAATACTCAACGAGAAGCTGAAAAACAGAGAGCTGCACAAATATTACCTTTGTGTGGCAATCGGCAAGCTGAAAAACCGCGAGGGTATCATCAAGGGCTACCTTGAAAAGAACGAGAAGCAGAACAGAGTTTACATAAGCGAAAAATCCAATGACAAAACGAAGGCAATCGCAACAAAGTACAACGTGCTTGATTATAAGGGCGGCTTATCCCTTGTAGAGGTTGAGCTTCTTACAGGCAGAACACACCAGATAAGAGCATCCTTCTCGCACCTTGGCAATCCCCTTCTTGGTGACGGAAAATACGGCACCAACGCACAGAACAAGCAGTTCGGCGGATATAAAAAGCAGTTCTTATATTCATACAAATTAGCATTTGACTTCGAAAGTGATGCAGGCATACTCAACTACCTTAACGGTAAATCCTTTGAGGTTGAGGATGTGTGGTTCAAGACTGCTTTTTATGAAGGAAGCATATAAAAATGTAAAATGCAGAATGCAAAATGCAAAATTGTCGGGGAAGCTACGCTTCCGAACATTATAAGCTGTCGCATACAATAGATTTATCGTAGTGAACGCATTTATGCGTTCAACCAAGTTACGAACAATTTTAAAAATGAACAAAAAGTAGTTGTGCGGTCCTACCTCTCCGGTTTAAGAGAGGTAAACCGCCAACTACTTTATTCTATCATATTCACTTATTGATTTTATACGTAAGCTGTGATATACTATTGTTGCTACACAAATTAAATAGTTTGAGGAATATTGGTTGTATTTTTATTTTGTTAAAAATGCAGCTCTATTCAACCTTGTTCCTTGAACTTTGTTAATTTGTGTAGCAGCAAACGGAGCTTGCGTTTTTGATGCGTAGCTTCGGCTGCGCATTTTTTATTTTAAGGAGAAAAGGTATGGAAAATGAGCTTTATAAAAAAATGTATTTACACTTATTTAATGCCGTTACAGATGCAATTAATGAACCGAATCACATAAAAAGAATTGAAATGATGAAGCAAGCACAGATTGATACTGAGGAAATGTATATTTCACATTGCGAGATTATTCCATTTGAAGATAAAAACCAATTAACAGAATAACAAAACAAAAGACAGGAACCCGACCGAGTTCCTGTCTGAATTTTTGTGTAGTGTGCGTCAGATTTTTGGTTTTGTGAGACCGTAGCGTATCAAGATACGTAAGGTTGAACAAAACAAAAAGATGACGTGCAATACGCGAAAATTAGTCAGCTGTATAGGGAAGGAGAGCGATCATTCTTGCTCTCTTGATTGCTGTTGTAAGCTCTCTCTGATGGTAAGCACATGTACCTGTTACACGACGAGGAAGAATCTTTGCTCTGTCTGATGTGTAACGACGAAGCTTTGCAGCATCCTTATAGTCAATTTTTTCAACCTTCTCAACACAGAAAGCGCAAACTTTTTTGCGGCCCTTCTTGTTGGGACGGCGATCAGCTTTATCGTATGCCATAATATAATTACCTCCTGTTAAAATCAGAACGGCAGGTCATCGTCATCAGCAATAGCTGAGAAATCATCCACACTGCCATTGGAGAAAGAAGCGGGAGCCATTTCCTGAGCTCTGGGAGCACCGCCGTTGCCGGACTCACTCTTTGAACCGCAGAAACTAACGTTATCTGCAACAATTTCAAATGTTGAACGCTTGATACCGTCTTTCTCGTAAGAACCGGTCTGAATAGAACCCTGAACAGCAATCATGGAACCCTTTGAGAAGTATCTTGAAACGAATTCAGCAGTCTGACGCCATGCAACAACTGTGATGAAGTCAGCTTTTCTTTCTTCACCTGCTCTTACATAACCGCGGTCAACTGCAACAGTGAATCTGGTAACAGATACGCCGTTAGGAGTCTGGCGGAGTTCCGGGTCAGCTGTAAGTCTACCCATAATAACTGCACAATTAAGCATCTTTCACACCTCTTATTTCTTAATAACCATTGAACGAAGTACGCCGTCAGTAATGCCGAGCACACGCTCAAGCTCTGCGGGGAACTCAGGCTCACATGCATGGTTGTAAAGAACATAGTAGCCGTCTTCTTCGTCATTGATGAGATATGCAAGTCTGCGCTTACCCCACTCATCAACGCTGTCAACTGTACCGTTCTTTTCCATCATAGCCTTGAACTTTTCTGAAAGCTCTTTTGCAGCTTCTTCACCATTCTTTACAGAATAGATGATGATTGTTTCGTAGTTTGACATCGTTTGCACCTCCTTATGGACTCCGGCTCCCGTTAGATGTTTTCGGAAGCAAGGAAATAATCGCCGTGGGCATTCCACGACGATTACGCATTATAACACTATTTCTTCAATAAGTCAAGAACTTTTCCCATTTATTTCAAAAACGTTCCCACGCCTATCTGGTCAAGGATTGACATAATGAACTGATAGATGTGACTCACAAAATATGCAAGACCGAACTGCTCTAAAATTGAATCTGCCTTTTCACCGACTGCACTTTCGTAGCCGACAACGTAATCAGCATCCGAATAGGGATTGTTTGCATCGTATTCCGCTGACTCCCCGTTCATAATTTTGAAGCCGACAAGCTTTTTACCGATTGGTGCGGTTGTATTGCCCACAAGCTCATAGCACACGTTTACCTGCATAAGGGCATTGCTCACCTGAGGCAGTTTGCCCGTAACCTGTATGCGGACTTCCTCTCCCGGGTCAAGTGCATTAACACCAAGTGTATGAACAACGAGGTCTGCCCCCATAACCTCAACAGAGGTAATTTTCACAGGATATGCCTTTGAGATGTTTTTGATGACAATGGTTTTATTGTTACCTGTTACAATACCGGGGTCATCATTCCCGAAGGTAACGTAAACTGCATTGTTGTTATTGGTTGACTCATGGAACTGTGGATATGCCGGATCAGAATAAATATTCACGATCTCGTCGGTAAGAAGATTCTTGACAGCAAGACTTCTGCTGTATTCATCGTGGAAGGTCATTCCGTGATAAAGACCTTCAACAAACCAGGTATTCTCGGGAAGGAATGCAGTTGAAGCATCAACCTCCATAGAGGGAGAAACGTGGTCATGAGTGGGGTCATCGCACTGTGTAAGAGCCCCCGTAAAGCCATCTGCATAGCGTTTTCCATAGGGCGCACACTTGGCACCTGTTGAATCGTCTGTGGCAATTATGGCATCAGAGTTTTCCATAAGACCCGATACCGCATGAACACCCGAACCTGCAATAATGCTGATGTTAATGCCGTATTCATCAACACACCTCTGCAGATTCTCGTGGTAGTTTGCCATAACCTCAAAGTGAACATAGTCACTTTTTTCAATAATTGCAGCGTTTTCTACGGGATCAAGGTGCATATCGCGGACTTCCTCATAATACTCAAGAGGAATAAAATCCCATATACTTCCGAAGTTACCGATTACATTATAAACGTAAGGGTAGAGCTCTTTTACGATATCGTCAAGAAAGCCCAACTGCTGTGCCTCAAGAAGCCAGGCGTAGTGACCGTCTGTATCAAAGCCGTGCTCAATATAATAAATAAGGGTTTCCTCATCAAGCTTTGCAGTACCGCTCATAATATCGTAAGCAAGGGCGGCACCTCCGATAGCAGGAACCGTAAGCACTGCATTATCAACATCCTGCTTGTGACCGAAAAGTGAAAAATAGGTTGCACTTACCTGTCCACCGTGGGAAACAGCAATAATATTAACCTTATCCTTACCTGTATACTCCTTGACATCCTGAATATATCCGTCAAGCCTTACCGCACAGTCATAAACACTTGTGCGCCAGTCCTCTGTAAAGAAGAAAATATTCTCTTCACCAATATATTCAGCTATTTCCGTTGATAACTCAATCTCGTGAATATAACTCTCAGGCAAACCGTTTTCAATAATATATGCCATATTTGTTGACTGAACATCCGGATTTGCAATGCGCACGTTGTATTTGCTTGTGCCGTCATCATTCATTTTCATAAACTCAAGCTCTGCTTCGGTTTCTTCACCAACAGTTTTGCCGAGGTGCTCGGGATTGCCCTTTACAGTGAGCACAAGGCCCTTACCAAGATCAACAATTCTGTTAAGCACGCGCTCGAGGATTGAGTCCATATTAAGGCCCCATATCTGTGTTTCGGAGCCATCCTCATTTACCATAACAAGCTCCGAACCGCTATAACCGGGCACAATAACAACGGGATAATCGGTAATCTCACCGTTCACCTCGTAAACCGCACCTGCTATTGCAGAAAAGACGGTAAACATCATTACCACGCTCATTAAGAGTGAAAGAATCTTTTTACTCATAGCAAATCTCCTTTGCAACCATATTACGACTTCAATATACCACTACATCATAAATTTTGCAAGTATATACCACTATTATACCTTTTTAAATTTAAAAAAGGATTCTGTTCATACAGAACCCTTTGTTTTTATAACATTTCCTTACGAAGCTCTGCACCTGATTTTGCGGACAGATATGCAGGAGGAATATCAAACACAGTTTTACAACCGCTCATCCCCTCTTTGTTCATGCGATATGCCGCACGAGCATAAGCAACAATAACCGCAGATGTAAATTCAGGGTTAGAATCAAGCTTAAGACTGTATTCAATAACATTGTTATGCTCAAGCTCTCTGCCTGTTTTACCTGTTCTGATAACAAAACCACCGTGGGGAATACCCTTGTGGTCACGGTCAAGCTCCTCCTGTGAAATAAAGTGAACCGTTGTATCGTACTCGTCAAAATAATTTTTCATTGTGACGATGTCGTTTTCAATTCTTTTAAGGTCTGCGCCCTCCTCTGCTACAACAAAGCATTCACGTGTATGCTTCTGCCTTGTGGTGAGCTGAGGCTGGGAGCCACTACGGACTGCCTCAAGCGCTTCGGGTACGGGGATCGTGTACTGTCTTGCATCGATAACCCCCTCAACACGTCTGATAGCATCGGAATGACCTTGACTCACGCCCTTACCCCAGAAAGTGTAATCAGCACCATCTACAAGGATTGCACTACCGTAAAGTCTGTTAAGCGAGAACATACCCGGGTCCCAGCCCACAGAAATAATACCTATTTTACCACTTTCCTTTGATGCTGCATCAACATTATCAAAATGAACAGGAATATTTTTATGTGTATCAAAGCTGTCAACAACGTTGAAGTGCTTTGCCATTGCAGGGGTCTGCTCGGGCAGGTCAGTTGCACTGCCACCACACATAACGAGAACGTCAACGTCATCCTTGTGATTAAGCACATCATCTGTTCTGAAAACAGGGGCGCCTGAAATTGTGGTTACTGATTCGGGGGCACGACGGGTAAAAACACAGGAAATCTCCATATCCTTATTCTGCTTCACTGCACACTCAACACCCCTGGCAATATTGCCATATCCGTAAAGACCGATTCTAATCATCATATATCAACTCCATCCGGTAGATTATAAACTAACAAGTACAATTTTATATCCATCTTTTTTTATAGTCAACAGTTTTTTAAAATTTATTTTAATTAAATAGTCAGCCCGATTGTATTTCGGACTGACTACTGAGTCATAAAATATCTTTAAGTCTTGGGCGGGAGGTTTTTATATAATAAAGACCCTCGTCTGCGGCTGCAATAAATGAAGGAACGTCATCCATAGTTGCATCATAACGCTTGTAGCCAACGCTGAAGTGAAGTGTGTAAGGCTTGCTGTAGTCCTTCACAGCTTCCTCAAGCGCATTGTTAAGCTCTTTAATAAACTCCTTAGGCTTATAATCCTTTGTAGTTTCCGCCACAACAACGAATTCGTCACCACCGTAACGACAGGCAAAGAAATTATATCTGCCAACTGCCTTTTTGATTACGTCAGCGGCAATAACTATAGCCTCATCACCCTCAACATGACCGTAGGTATCGTTAATTTTCTTGAAATAGTCCAGGTCCATAATGAAGAGTATAAGTTCTTTACTGTCACTCCACGACTTCATCTTGTGATAAAGGTGTTTTTCAAGCTGAGCCCTGTTATTGAGCTGAGTCATAGGGTCAACTGAAACAAGTTGCTCGGTTGTGTTCATATACACCTGCAGAGCAGCAAATGCAATACCTGCAGAAAGCATCGGTGAGCCTACGAACAACACCTGCAAAACGCCTGAAATGGCAGGAGCAAGACAGAATGCGAAAAGCGAACGATAATGCTGACGTTCAAGGTAGTGTTTCTTCATAAATGACTTTATAAGAGCCTTTACTGATGTGGTTATCATATAAAGATAACAGGTTGCAGTCAGTACAAGGTAGTAATCCCCCCGATGATACACCCCTTCACCGTCAACGCAGAAAATCCAGCCCGTCTTTGCAGAACATCCTACAAGTATAACAAGCATCACCATCGGAAGAACACTAAGAGCTATACCTGTTTTAGTGGTAACACTCTTTGATTTCTGCTCGCTTTCGGAATAAAGAAACCAAAGGAAAGATGTAACTCCGGTGAACATATGATAGCTCATATTGGCAACAACCGACAAGTACGGTCGAGCAATCCAGGAATTTGTAAAATCAACAATTCCCCACACGGTATCACTTACACATAAAATAATGGCTGAGATAATAAACCAGGTAAGCATAACCCTGTTCATACGCTTATCCACGCTGATATAAAGTTTTCGCAGAACGGTAACAAGTATCATTATGCAGAAAACGTTTATTGTGCAGTAAAGCAAATTCTCCACCGTGTATCCCCCTTTCTTTTGGTATCTGTTTTCAGTTAAAGCTCAATTGCCTGCAACAACACTTTGTGTCCTGTAAGTTCCTCACTGCGTTTGTCGGGCTGTGAAAAACCTGCAAAGATTGTAAACCTCTTTGAGAAAATTTCACGGTTGCCCTCATCATCAACGCTTGTAAAGGCACGCTTATCAAGCTTGATTTCAACTGCCTTCTCCTCGCCTGCACCAAGACTTATACGTTTAAAGCCACAAAGGCTGTAATTTCTTACTGCATCAGCGAATTCTTCGTCCTTGATGTAAACTTGAACAACGTCCTCAGTTGCAACAACTCCGTCATTCTTAACTGTTACGTTAACGACTGCACCGTCAAATCCACCATCTGCGATTACCTTTTCAACGTTCATTGCAGTTGCGTAGCAATCACCATAGGTAAGACCGAAGCCGAAGGGATAAAGCGGTGTACCTTCAAAGTAACGATATGTTCTGTTTTTCATTGAATAATCTGTGATATCGGGTAAATCATCACTTGACTCGTAGAACGTAAGGGGCAATTTACCTGAGGGTGAGCAATCGCCAAACATAATTTCGGCAACGTCAACACCACCGCGTGCACCGGGGTACCAAGCCTGAATAACTGCGGCACACTTTTCATCTGCAAGGCGTAAATCCATTGCGCTACCGCACATATTAACAAGAATAACAGGCTTGCCTGTGGCAAAAACAGTATCCATAAGAATTCTCTGAGGTCTGGGGAAGAGAAGATCAACCTTATCACCGGGACCTGCATCACCCTCTTCTCCCTCAAGAATTTCATCAAGACCAACCACAAGCACAACAACATCTGAAAGCTCTGCTACTGCCTGTGCCTCTGCAAGAAGGTCAGGCTGACCCTCTTTTGAAAGGAACTCGATTCTGTCCTGCCAGAGGTGGCAACCCTCCGAATAATAAACGCGGATATCATCACCTGCAACATCCTGGATACCCTCAAGGACAGTTGTATAACGCGAGGAAGTACCGTGGTAGTTGCCGATAAGCGATACTCTGTTATTAGCATTTGGACCTATAACACCGATTGATTTAATCTTATCTCTGTTAAGAGGAAGAACTCCGTCGTTTTTGAGCATAACAACGCTTTCCTTTGTTGCCCTGTGAGAAAGTGCAATGTGTTCCTTACACTCAACCTTTGTGTATGGAATATCGTCAAGCTCAGTTTTATCAAACAACCCAAGCAAAAATCTTGTTGTGAAAAGTCTGATACAAGCACGGTCAATATATTTCTCATCGAGAATACCCTGCTCATAGGCATTCATAACCTTTTCGTATGTACAACCGCAGTTAACGTCACAGCCCTTTTCAAGTGCAAGTTTAACTGACTCCTCAGGTGTATTGGTAACCTTGTGATTTTCGTGGAAATCCTTGATTGCCCAACAGTCGGAAACGTAGTGCCCCTTGAACCCCCACTTGCCACGGAGGTATTCGTTCATAAGCACCTCATGTGCACAACAGGGCTCATCATTTGTACGGTTGTATGCACCCATAACTGCTTCAACGCCTGCCTCGGTAACGCAAGCCTCGAACGCGGGAAGATAAGTTTCCTCCATATCCTTGCGTGATGCAATGGCATTGAAAAAGTGTCTCTGAGGCTCGGGACCTGAGTGTACTGCAAAGTGCTTTGCACAAGCGGCAGCCTTAAGGTACTCACCGTCACCCTGAACACCCTTAACGAAGTTGACGCCGAGGCGTGAAGTAAGGTAAGGGTCTTCACCGTAGGTTTCGTGACCTCTGCCCCAACGGGGATCACGGAAAATATTTACGTTTGGTGACCAGAAGGTAAGACCTTTGTAAATATCACGGTCACCGCGTGTTGACTGCATATTATATTTTGCTCTGCCCTCGGTGGAAATAGCATCACCGATATTTTTGAGCAATTCTTCATCAAAAGTAGCACCAAGACCGATTGATTGAGGGAACATTGTTGCAGTACCTGCACGTGCAACACCGTGAAGTGCCTCGTTCCACCAGTTGTACTCGGGTATGCCAAGTCTGTCAATGGCAGGTGAATCGAACCTGAGCTGAGATGCTTTCTCAGCAATTGTCATCTTACTGACAAGCTCGGTTGCTCTTTTGATTGCTTCTTGTCTGTTCATTTTTGGTTTCTCCTAATCTATGGGTAAATTATTGTTTTGAATTGTGATATTCACTTGCCGTTAGGCAAACTTAGTTTTTGTTTATTCGCTTTAGCTGTGGTTATAGACTTTACCAACATTCGTCTTATAACGCCACACTCTTGCAACAAGGTATTTTTCTGTTCCTGAGTAATACACCCCGTTGCTTGCATTATATCAATCCAATATTCGGTTTCATAACATTCCTTTAGAGCGATTTGTAATTTATTTATGAAATCAGCCCTACTGGCACCATAATTGGCTTCATGAAGATTGGCCCCTATTGATGTCGAACTCCTGATTATTTGATTAATCAATACTCCTCGCCCTTTTTTAGAATCCACAGTGTCACAAACATCAAAGATTTTAATGGTTAAATCTTTGGCTCTTTTCCTCAAATCTGATTTTTCCATCAAAACTCTCCTTTTAGTGAAGTTGTTTCACAGTGATGTTTTCTAACGAAAGTGATGTTGCAAGCAGTGATGTTAAGTTTGCTTTTCACTTTGTCGAAGACAAAACATCACTTCACAGAAACTTCACTACGTAGTAATTTCACTTGCCGTTAGGCAAACTTAGTTTTTGTAGTAACACAACCGTCTCCACATGGCTTGTGTACGGAAACATATCGACGGGTTGAATTTTCTTTACCTTATAGCCATTCTTTGTAAGATAATACAAATCCCTTTGCTGTGTTTCGGGGTTGCAGGAAATGTAAACTATCTTTTCGGGGGCAAGGTGAATTGCACTTGAAAGAAACTTTTTATCGCTACCTGCCCTTGGCGGGTCCATAAACAAAACATCGCATTTTTCGTTATGCTCCTTCATTGACAGCATAAATTCACCTGCATCAGCACAGATAAAACTGATATTATTAATGTTGTTGATTTTAGCGTTCACTTTTGCATCGCGCACCGCATCTGCATTAAGCTCACAGCCGATAACCTCACCTGCACCCTTTGATGCCACAATACCGATTGTACCGATACCGCAATATGCATCAATAACTCGCTCTTCACCTGTAAGACCTGCAAAATCAACTGCCTTACCGTAAAGCACCTCGGTCTGAACAGGGTTAATCTGATAAAATGATTTAGGTGAAATCCTGAAACGGCATCCGCAAAGGATATCTTCAATATAGCCCTTGCCGTAAAGCACGGTTTCACGTTCGCCAAGCACCATACTTGTGAATTTATTGTTCACATTCTGAACAATGGTTGTTATATCAGGGTGCTCATTAAGTAGAACTTTTATAAAATCATTTTTTGAAGGGAATGCCGTTGTACCCGTAACAAGCACAACCATAATTTCGTTAGTCGTAAAGCCCCTTTTAACAAGCACATGTCTGAGAAAGCCTCTGCCTGAACGTTCATCGTAAACAGTAAGCCTGAAGCTCTTTATAAGCCGACGTATGGTTAAAATAATTTCATCGGCAACCTTATCTTCGATAAGGCAGGAATCTGTTTTTACGATATTGTGGGTGCTTGACTGATATACACCCGAGATTATCTCGCCGCCCCTTGTTCTGCCGAAAGCCGCCTGAACTTTGTTGCGGTAGTGAAAAGGTTCGTCCATACCGATTATGGGCAATACCCTGTGAAAGCCCGAAAGCAGCTTGCCTACCTTTGCCTGCTTAAACTTAAGCTGTTCGGGATAGGTCATATTCATAAGCTGACATCCGCCACACTTTCGTGAAACGGGGCAAATTCGGGTATTGTTTATCTTTTTACTCTGTGACATTAAGCTTTTCCTTTTCCTTCTGTGCCAGGTCGTTTGTATTCATACTGTCCTTGTAAACCACAAAACGGCAGAACAAGAACTCGGTTATCATATTAGCCATCATAGTAACCGCGAGAATTATGTACTCTGCGAACTCCCAGGTGGTATTACGTGAAACTGCCTCACCGATAATTGTGGAAACAGGGGTAAAAACGCAGTAAAAACCGAATATTTTAAGCATTGCCACAGGGATATTTGTAGCAGATTTGAAAGTGAATTTTCTATTGAATGTAAAGTTCCAGATAACGGATAACACAAGGGCTATGAGGTAGCACACACCATACTCGGAGCTGAGAATTTTCATCATAACCTCATTCTGTATGTTGATATTTGGTACCACTACCTCATTAAGCAGGGTGAAACTGACAATCTGTATAATACCTGCAGAAGCAGAGAAAAGCGCAAACTTCACAGCCTGCATTACATTTTGTTTTTTGCTCATTTCAGCCATATATGCTACCCCTTTATACTTTATATTTTACAGTATATCATAGGTTTTTTGATATTTCAATGAATAATAACCAAGTAGCCATACAAAAAAACAAGTCACAATTATACATTTCATACAAAAACAGAGGGCTAGCGGAAGCCAACCCTCTGTTGAACATTAAATTCAGTTTATTGTAGATTTATCAAGATAATTCTTGGTTGTTTTATCGAATGAATAGAAGGTGTTTTCATCCTGAACATAACCCATAATCACGTTATCAATATAGGTTACTCTGCAAATGCTGCTGTATGAAGCACCGTCCGATGTGAGCACCTTATAACCGCCATCAGAAACAAGCTTTTTATTCACCCCATCAACCTTAACTGCAAGGATATTACCATAGTGAATATTCTCATAGCCTGTGGTGGTGTAGATATCAATCATCTCGGCATAAGGCACGTACATAGTTGAGCTCTCTGCATCCCAGCACAACGCCTTGTGATTATAATAGGCATCACTCTGCAGATATGTATATCTGTTTTCACTCTGGGGTGCATCCACAGTCACCTTGTCACACTCCACGGGATTTTGAGGGTCACTTACATCGAAGAGAGAAATCTTCATTCCGCCATTCTGTCCGTTTTCGTCACCATCAACACCCACACCAAGGAGAAGTCCGTCACCTGCGGGGTGAAGATATGCAGAAAAGCCGGGTATTTTAAGTTCGCCCTTGATTACAGGATTTGCGGGGTCTGCAAGGTCGATTACAAACAAGGGATCGGTCTGCTCAAAGGTAACAACGTAACCTGTGTCACCTGTAAAGCGTACAGATTTTATGGTTTCACCCTTTGCAATGCCTGTGATTTCACCAACAATCTGCAAGGAACTGTCAAGTACGTAAACCTGATTTGTAAGGCTGTCACCCCAATTGCCCGTTGTTGTTGCAATACGGAGATAGCCGTTGTATTCATCCATACTGAACTGATTAAGTGCTGTACCGTTTACGGTTGTATTGCCAAGATATTTTACGTCAAAATCACGAATATCGAACTTATAAATCTGTGTTTTAGCCTCGGAATAGCCGAAAACCTCTGCCTTGACTGTATCTCTTTCATAAGTTGTGCTTGTGGCATAAAGTGTTTCCGTAGTGCAATAAACATCCTCACCTGCACCAAGAACAGCTTGAGTTTTCACCGTATTTACATCCTTTATATCAAGGGTTGATGCCACAAGATAGCGTGTGTCATAGATTTCCTCCATAATGCAGATACAGTCACAGGGCACTCGTGCATAGTTACCCATATCCGTACCGTACATTGGTACACAATTCTCAACAACATCTTCCTCGTCACAGGTAAGATCAACACCATAGGTTGACATCATAACAAGCTGTTCACCGATAAGACGTGATGAAATGTATCTGCCGTCCTGATAGGTACGCCACAGCTCTGCTGGGTTGCTTCTGTCAGATATATCGAAGCATATTGCCATTGTGATAATATCGTTGTTATGGCCATAATAAATGCTTTTGTAATTTCCCGTTGTCCTTTCGTCAACCGTGCTGCATTCCACAAGGGCAATAAGTCTGTCACCGCTGACGTAAAGCTCCTTGATGCTCATATAGTAAATATTCTCTTCATTTTCCGTAATATTTACTGTTGAAACGTGATTGAACTTACCGTCCTGAGTGGGTTCAAAAATAGTAACGGCACAGTTGTACATAAGTGTCGGAAATTCTGTCTGCACCTTGTATTCATTCGGGTCCTCGGTAACAGCTTCAATTACGTCGTCCTTTGCCTGGGGATTGTAGCCGGGAGAGGTCTGACCCGAAAATGCAGTTGTTTCCTCATCGCCGTTGAGATAAGCGTTGTATCGGTCCATTTCACGATAAAACTTATCCCAATCAACGTTCTGTGCGGCTACGCTGTAAAGGTATCTGCCGTCATTTTTTATGATATCCGCCTCACTTACGCCCGCAACCTGCTCATTTGTTTTGCCGTAGCTTGACTTAAGCTCAACATAGTTACCATTAGTATTACCGGAACTCGGTGCGGAGCCCGAGGTTGCGCTGTCCATAACAACAGCGCTTTCATTCTTCACACCGAAGCTATCAAAGAATCCGTCTGCCATATAGCGGAAGCTGTTTTCTTCCTTTTTATATTTCTCGGAATAGCCTTTGAACATCTGCTCAATTTCCGCATATTCATTGACTGCGGGAGAGTTATCGGTAGTGGGCTCAGCCGGCTTCACAGGCTGCTTTTCCCATGGCTTTACTGCAAGCACACCAACAACAGCCGCCACAAAAACTGCTGCCGCAGATACAAATGCCGCGATTCTTTTTTTATAAGATTTTTTCTTGGGTATGGGTGTTATTTCTGCGGCTTTTTCACTTCTGTCCTCCAAAAGAATTTTCTCGATATTTCCGGGAGAAAGGCTTTCGGGTAATTCAATATGTTCATTGGATTTCAAAGCATCGTCAAGCTTTTTGATTTCTTCGGCATCAAGAATTTCTTTTTCAAATTCGTTACTCATAACACGCACTCCTTTCAGGAAAGTATCGCCTTCAGCTTTTCAAGTCCGCGCTTTTGACGCGATCTTATTGTGGAAGGCTTCATATTGTAAATCTGTGATAATTCTTCACTTGTGAACCCGCCTATTACGGATAGCATTATAATCTGTCCGTCAGGCGGCGTGAGGCTTTGCAGAGCAGACTTCAGCTCGGTGCTTACGGTAAAATCATCATCTGCACCGATAAAATCATATTCCTCAACAGGCAAGGCATCGTGACTTTTGTTATTTCTTATGAGCAAGGTCTTGCACTTATTAGTAAGTATTTTAAAAAGCCACACCTTGAATTTTTCGTTTTCCTTAAGGCTATGTACACTGCGCCAGGCAGAAGTGACCGCCTCCTGCACCGAATCCTCCGCATCGTGGGGATTGCCAGTCATATACAGAGCATACCTATACATTTCATTGCTGTACGCAGCATATAACTGAGCAAAGGCGTGGGTATCGCCTTTCTTTGATTTTTCAACCAGCATTATGTTTTCATCTTTCACCGAAATCACCCCTTTATTGTGATTGCAATCAGTTAAATCCCGTGATTTTTGTGCCCTGCACCTATATAGAGTCAGAAAATTCCTGTTTTGTTGCAAAAAATTCTTTATTTTTATACTATCCTATCAATTTTTCAAAGAATTGTAAACAAAAATTAAAATGCTATATTTTATTTGCAATAATAAGTGGTATGTGATACAATATATTTTGTATATTTATATTCCACGAAAGGACAGAGAATAAAATGTCTTTGCTCAAAAAACTTTTCGGTGATTACTCCACCAAGGAAATCAAGCGTATATCCAAAATCAAGGATAGCGTACTTGCACTTGAAGAGCAGTTTACCGCACTTTCGGATGAGGAGCTTCAGGCAAAAACACCCGAATTCAAAGCCCGTCTTGAAAAAGGCGAAACACTTGACGATATTTTACCCGAAGCATTTGCCGCTTGCCGTGAGGCTGCCTGGCGTGTACTCGGCATGAAGCACTACCCCGTGCAGATTCTCGGTGGTATTATTCTGCACCAGGGCAGAATTGCCGAAATGAAAACAGGTGAAGGTAAAACACTTGTTGCCACGCTTCCCGCTTACCTTAATGCACTCAGCGGTGATGGTGTGCACATTGTTACTGTTAATGACTATCTTGCAAAGCGTGACTCAGAGTGGATGGGCAAAATCTACCGTTTTATGGGTCTCAGGGTTGGTCTTATTATCCACGAAAAAACAAACTCCGAGCGTAAGGAGGCTTATGCCGCTGACATTACCTTCGGTACAAATAATGAGATGGGATTTGACTATCTTCGTGACAATATGGTTATGTATGCAGAACAACGCGTACAGCGCGGGCACGCATTTGCCATTGTGGACGAGGTTGACTCAATCCTCATTGATGAAGCAAGAACACCCCTTATCATTTCAGGTATCGGCGAAGCATCAACAGACCTTTACCGTATGACAAACGACTTTGTTAAGCGTCTTAAAATGGTTAAGGTCAAGGAGCTTGACTCCAAGGTTGATGCAGAGGACGTTGCTGAGGAAAGTGGCGGAGACTACCTTGTTGACGAAAAGGCAAAGAGTGCAACTCTTACCAAAACAGGTATTGCGAAGGCTGAAGCAGCATTCAATATTGAAAACCTTATGGATGCCGAAAACCTTACACTTCAGCATCATATCAACCAGGCACTTAAGGCTCACGGTACAATGGCGCGTGACGTTGACTATGTTGTCAAGGACGGTCAGGTGCTTATTGTTGATGAATTCACAGGTCGTATTATGCTCGGCAGACGATACAGCGAGGGTCTCCACCAGGCAATCGAAGCAAAAGAGGGCGTAAAGGTTGAGCATGAAAGCAAAACCCTTGCCACAATCACATTCCAGAACTACTTCCGTCTCTACAAAAAGCTTTCAGGTATGACAGGTACTGCTATGACAGAAAGTGCCGAGTTCCAGGAAATCTATTCACTTGACGTTGTTGAAATTCCCACAAACAAGCCCCTTGCACGTGTGGATAATGACGATATCCTCTACAAAACCGAGGAGGCGAAATTTAACGCTATTGTTGATACAATTGTTGAGTGCCACGAAAAAGGTCAGCCCGTGCTTGTAGGTACCGTTAATATAGAAAAGAGCGAAAAGCTTTCAAGATATCTTAAGAAACGAGGCATCAAACACGAGGTTCTTAATGCCAAATTCCACGAAAAGGAAGCAGAAATCGTTGCACAGGCAGGTAAATTCGGTGCAGTTACAATTGCAACCAATATGGCTGGACGTGGTACTGATATTATCCTTGGCGGTAACCCCGAATTTATGGCAAAAAATCAGATGCGCAAGCTTGGATTTACCGAGGAGCTTATTGCAGGAGCAACAGGCTTTGCGGAGACCGACAATGAGGACATCATAAATGCCCGTCAGAAATTCCGCGAGCTTGAAGCAGAATTCAAAAAACAGAC
Source organism: Acutalibacteraceae bacterium (assembly GCA_045579005.1). Lineage (GTDB taxonomy): Bacteria > Bacillota > Clostridia > Oscillospirales > Acutalibacteraceae > DTU089. The sequence goes on from JAZNLJ010000030.1 coordinate 23,301, forward strand.
AAGTGCCGAAGCAGAAAAGGTACGTGAGGCAGGCGGTCTCTTTATCATCGGTACAGAGCGTCACGAATCAAGACGAATTGACAATCAGCTTCGCGGACGTTCAGGTCGTCAGGGAGACCCCGGTGAAAGCCGTTTCTATCTGTCTGCAGAGGACGATCTGTTAAGACTCTTTGCAGGCGACCGTTTCTACAATACACTTGACGCATTCAAGAGCATCGGTGATATGCCCATTGAGGCAAAAATCTTCACATCGTCAATTGAAAATGCACAGAAGAAGGTTGAGGGCAACAACTTCGCTATCCGCCGCAACGTGCTCAAATACGACGATGTTATGAACAAACAGCGTGAGGTTATTTACGGTCAGCGTAATCAGGTGCTTGATGGTGAAGATATCAGCTCACTTATACAGAAAATGATTGTTGACACAATCTCCGAAATGGTTGACTTCTATTGTCCCTCAAACGTTTCTGCAGATGAGTGGAACATCAAGGGATTACTTACAAAATATGCTTGGCTTATTGACGAAAACGATATTGAAGGTCTCAAGAAAACTGAGGATGTTGCTGAGGTGCTTCTTGATAAAGCACAGGAACTCTATGACAGCCGTAAAGCAGAATACGGTGAGGAAACCATCAAGGAAATCGAGCGTGTGGGACTTCTGCGTAACGTTGACATCCGTTGGATGGAACACATCGATACAATGGACCAGCTCAAGCGCAGTATGAGTCTTATGGGCTACGGTCAGAAGGACCCCGTAATAATCTTCCGTGACCAGGGTCTTGATATGTTTGAAGAAATGACAAACGGCATTCGTGAGGGTACTGTCGACTTTGTTCTTCAGGCAAGAATCCGAAAGGAACAGCCTGTTGAACGTAAAGAAACAGTTAAAATCACCTCCACCTCAGGCTCAAGTGACGGTACTGTGAAAAAAGAGCCTAAAAAGGCAGATAAAAAACCCGGCAGAAACGACCCCTGTCCCTGTGGCAGTGGTAAGAAATACAAAAAATGCTGTGGAATAAATGAATAAAAAGTTATCCCCGACCAATGTCGGGGATTTTCTGAAGAAGGTGCCTTATGATTAACCTTACATTTGATGAAATAAATAATGCAGATTTCAGATTATATGACCAAAACCCCATAATCAAAAATCCGCTGACAAGCTTTGTTATTGCAGACCCCTCAGTTATCACTCCGAGTGAATCCCACGACGGAAAGTTCCACTTATTCTGTCACACCTTTTTCGGTGTTTACAGATACGAGAGTGAGGACGGAATCAGTTTCACTCCAAAGGGGAAAATTGTGAACAGAGCAATGCGCCCCAACATAAATTACGTTGACGGTAAGTATTACCTTTTTTACGAAAGAACAAGGCCTGTTATAATGAATTTGCTTTCCCTTGCAGGCTTCAAGTGGAAAAGTGAAATATATTGCACCGAATCAACAGATTTTTCACAATGGAGTGA
>JAZNLJ010000031.1:0-22375 GCA_045579005.1 Acutalibacteraceae bacterium
TTACCAAGCGAGAAAGCCTTTGCCTACAAGATGAAAATGGATGCCATTAAAAGGCAAGGTAAACGTACAGATTTAACTTCGGACCAAGTCGGACCGAAGTTGTCAGCAGATGAAATATCAGATACCGACAGTGCTTCTCAGGTTAAAAGATATATCCGCATTACTAACCTGATTCCAAGGCTTCTTGCTTTGGTAGATAGCGGTAAAATCGCGCTTGGTCCTGCTGTTGAGCTTTCATATCTCAGCCAAGGTCATCAAAACTTTTTGGCAGAGGCTATTGAGAAAGAGCTTGCTACACCATCCCTTGCCCAGGCACAGAAAATGAAGAAGCTGGCGCAAGAGGGAAAGCTTGATGTCGGTACAATTCTTAGTATGGTTAAACAGCCAAAACCTAATCAGGTTGCTACAGTTAAAATCCCCGAGGATAAAATCAGCAAATATATGAAATCTACTGCTACCGTAAAAGAAAAGGAAGATTTTCTTGCAAGGGCTGTTGAATATTACGGAAAACATCTTATGCGACAGAAAGACAGAGGTGCGAGATAATGAAAAAGCTTAAAGATTTTTACGGTCTTATTGGTGAAGAAAAATATGTTATTGACGGTGTCTGTTACAAGGTTTCATCAAGGTTTGCACCCGTTAATATCTGTAAGATTGAAAACACCATAAGCGATAAAGCACAAAAATATGTAGGCAGTGATTTTGCACATTTGACAAATGTCGATGATAAAAATACAATGAATGCAGAATATATATGTTTGACTGCCGGGAAGGAGGACTAATGCAGTCTGATGCAAATATCGGAATTACTGCTATCTACTGCCGATTATCGAGAGATGACGGCACAGAAACAGAGAGTAATTCTATCGGCAACCAAAAGAAAATGCTGACACAAAAGGCAAAGGAATTAGGTTTAACAAATACCAAGTATTATGTCGATGACGGCTATACGGGTACAAACTTCAACAGGCCTGCTTTTCAGGAGCTTCTTGATGATATTGAAATGGGATATATCTCGGTTGTTATTGTCAAAGACCTTTCACGATTAGGCAGAGATTATGTTTCGGTTGGTCATTATACAGATAACTATTTCCCTGAGCATAATGTTCGGTTTATCGCTGTTAATGATATGGTTGACAGTGATGAGGGTGAAAACGAAATCGCACCCTTCAAGAATGTTATGAATGAAATGTATGCTAGAGATATTTCAAGAAAAGTACGCTCTTCACACAGAATCAGAGGAAATATGGGTGAACCATTATCTCAACCACCATACGGATATATGAAGAGTCCGGAAAACAAAAAGAAGTGGATAATCGATACCGAAGCTGCAGAGGTAGTCAGGGAAATTTACAGAATGTGCCTTGAGGGTATGGGTAATGAAGCTATTGCAGGAGAATTACAGAGGCGAGAAATTCTTATCCCTATGGCATATTGGAAAAGCAAAGGTTTAAACCGTGGTGGTAAGAAAACTCAACCGAATCCGTACAAGTGGTGTAAAACTACTATTCAAAAGATATTAGCACAGCAAGAGTATTGTGGCGATGTTATCAACTTCAAGACCTATTCAAAAAACTTCAAGAATAAAACCCGTATTGATAATCCGGTGGAGAATTGGAAAATATTCAGGGATGTTCACGAGCCTATCATTGACCGTGATACTTGGGAAACTGTACAGAAGCATACGGCACAAACAAAACGAAGAGCACCTAAGAAAGAGAATGCAAGAAAGCATATCTTTAGTGGTCTTATCCGCTGTGCAGATTGCGGCAGTAATATGAGGTATCACACAAACACCGTCAACAAGGATATTCACTATTTCAGTTGCGGTAACTATGTTAAAGATACACGAGGCACCTGTCAGGCTCGACACTATATCCGTGCGGATGCTCTTGAACAGATTGTAATCTTTGAGCTGAAACGCCTTGCGATAATGCTTCAACAAGATGAAGACCTACTTGTAGATATTCTTGAAAAGAAGACCAACAAGGATTTCTATGATGAGAAGAAATTTCTTGAGGGTGAACTGCAGAAAGCAATAGTCCGTCAACAAACAGTTGCTTCACTTTATGAGAAACTGTATGAGGATAATGCTTCGGGCAAAGTTACGGATGAATGGTTTACCCACATGTCCCACAAATACGAGGTTGAACGAGCAGAACTGAAGGTCAAGATATTTAACCTGAGAGAAAAGGTTGCAAATATGCAGACAGTTCAGCACAGCAAGGATATGTTTATCGGTGCAGTAAGAAAGTTCTTGGATATGGAAACAATTACAGCACCACTCATTCACGAGCTCATTGACCACATTGATGTTTATGAGGCAGAGGGTAAAGGCAAGAACAAGACTCAGAGAGTTGTAATTCATTACAACTTCGTAGGCTATCTTGAAATACCTGAGAGCAACGAACCTTGCTTCACAGCAGATACCCGTCAGGGAGTAGCAATAGGTTATATTGCAAAACCTACAGAAAAGTCAGCATAACAAAAAAGTCGCACTCCGAAAGGAATGCGACGATACATAAAAACTATCAAATTATATACAAAACTCTATTTTAAGCAAAAAAAATTGAGTATTCACAGGTCAAATCCCTTATGAATACTCAATATGGTGCGGGTGACAGGACTTGAACCTGCACGGGGGTGCCACTAGAACCTAAATCTAGCGCGTCTGCCAATTCCGCCACACCCGCATATTTTATTGTTGTACTCAACTGTTTTGTTGAGGAAAACGCTTTGTGGTAAGGACACTTGCGGTGCCCAAAATCGTTGGTCGCTTCTGCTCGTCGCTAACGATGTTGACCGCTACGCCATTTCGCCCTTACTGTATCCGCCACAGGCGGCGTGCGGGCTCGATGCTACCAATTCCGCCACACCCGCGTATATTCAAATGCAAAATTGAAAACGTAAAATGCAAAATTGAGGGGAAGCTACGCCACCGAACAGTATAACAGTCTCTGTACGATGCAAGGATGATTCTAACATAAAAAAACAAAAAATGCAAGGAGCATTTATTGACGGATGCCCTATTTTGTAATATAATTTTCGTGTTGTATTTTTCAATTGTGCAGAATCTTGTTTTAAGAGGGGTAATAATGTCGAATTTTGTTTGTAAGAACTGTGGTGCTGTTGTTACCATTGAAAATAATACAGAAAAAGTCTTTTGCAGTCATTGTGGCAACCTGGTTTTTGATTCTATGTGCGAAAATATTTTTTATGCCAAGCCTGTTCTTGTAGATGATACGGAGAATAATTCCAATAATATTCCCGAGCCCATAATCCCTGTGACGGAGCATATAAATTACAGCACGAAAACCTTTGAACAGCTTGAAGCGGAGCGTGCTGAACCCAAAACAAAATCACCGCTCATAATTGCATTGGTTATTGTTGCTGTCGTAGCGGTTGTTTCTGCTGTTTCTGTTGTGGGTCTTTTCATTGTGAAGCCATCAATGGCATACAAGTCTGCGTGTGAGCTTATGAGCGGTGAAAGTTACGTTGAGGCAATTGCCGCATTTGAAGCACTCGATGATTACAAAGACTCACCTGAAAAGGTGCTCGAGTGCAAGTATAGTCTTGCACAGACAATGTATGATGAGGGTGAATACGAGCAGACCATTGAGCTTTGCAATCAGCTCGGTAGTTATTCTGACAGCAAGGAGCTTGCTGACAAGGCACTTCTTAAAATTCAACAAAATACACTCAAAAGCTCGGGGGTAGGCGATATCGTTGAATTCGGCACCTATGAGCAGGACAATAATACAGAAAACGGAGCAGAGCCCATAGAGTGGCAGGTGCTTGAAGTCAAGGGTAATCAGCGGATGCTTATTGCAAAGTACGGTATAGATTGCCGTCAGTATGACCCGAGAGATATGCACCTCACTTGGGCGGATTGTGAACTGCGCAAGTGGCTTAACGGGAACTTTATGCAGACTGCATTTACTCCGGAGCGACAGGCAATGATTATGACAACCTCACTCACAAATTCCAATAATCCTGTTTACGGTACGTGGGGTGGAACAAATACCAATGACAGTATTTTTCTTTTGAGTTACTACGAAGCTTCTGTTTATTTCCCCACAAACGCACAACGACAGGCACAGCCTACTGCATATACCGCATCAAAGGATGCGGAAATCAAGCAGGGCAACTGTTGGTGGTGGCTGAGAACTCCCGGTATTTATGCTGTTGATGTGTGCGGTGTGCACCACAATGGAGAGCTTGACCCTAAAGGTGTTTTCGTCTATGGTCAGCGTAGTGCAGTACGTCCCGTTATGTGGGTTACAGTTGAATAAAACTATATTATTCAGGAGATATTTGTTATGAAATTGATGATTGCATCTGATATACACGGTTCATTGACCTTCTGCCAGCAGCTTGTTGACAGATATAATGCGGAGGGGTGTGATAAGCTCATATTACTGGGTGATGTGCTTTACCACGGACCGCGTAATGATTTGCCCGAAGGCTATAACCCCAAGGGCGTTATAGCACTTCTTAACTCAATGTCACAGGAAATCTTCTGCGTAAGGGGCAATTGCGAGGCAGAGGTTGATAATATGGTTTTAGACTTTGATGTGCTTGGCGAGTATGCTTTGCTTTTTAACAACGGCAGAACGTTTTTTCTCACCCATGGTCACAAATTTAACACTGAAAACCCACCCAAGCTTAAAAAGGGGGATGTGCTTTTCAACGGTCACACCCACGTGAGCAAAATTGAGGAGTGCGGAGACTTCCTCTATGTAAACCCAGGCTCGGTTTCCATACCCAAAGAGGGAACACCCCGCGGATATATTATTTTGACAGATGATAAAATTACCCACAAAACTCTGGAGGGTAATGTGGTTGATGACTATAACTTATAAAAAACATAAACCGCCTTCGGTACAGACCGAGGGCGGATATTTTATGCACAAATTGAAAAAGCTGTTCTGCGGGTGGTGTCACCACTTTTTCAATACCCGTAGGCTTTTGCGCTTGTTTTCCCCTAACATACTATGCTTGTTCAGTATTTTGGTGATAGGGGAAAAGTGAATTATAAATTTAAAATTGTAAATTGAGGAACTGCGTTGCGATTATAAATGCAAAGTGCAAAATTATTGGGGAAGCATTCGCTTCCGAATATTATAATGCTGTTGCTAAAACATAACAAGTTGGGGTGTGTTCAGTCTTCCTTCGAAGGAAGGTGGCGCGAAAAATCTTGATTTTTCGTGACGGAAGGTTCTTCATCACGAAGTGATGATTTCACCGAAGGTGAAACTCAATCAAAATCGTACCGAAGGTGCGACGTGTAGATGAGGTTGGTTTTTGCAAATAGTTGTTTGCGATGGAATCTTGCGATTCCACAATGCTGTCGCATTGAGAACCACCCACCATTCCGCCCGAGCTATATTATTTTAACAGAGTAATTCACCCGAATTTAATAAAACAAAACATCAACATAATACAAGAATGGTCCCCTTACCTTCGAAGGCAGGCAGACCATTCTGCAACGTTTTTGTTCTAATTCAGTTATTTATTCAACAAATTTGCGGTAAACTAAAAGCGAGACGAAGCCTTACAGTTTGCGTTTTGCGCTTATAATGTCCAGCGTTCTTAATTATAAATTATCTAATACATTAAGTACAATTTCAGAAAATGCGGTGATGTCAGTTTTAACTGAATTCTGATAATCATCAACACCAACATCATCTGCGCCGTCGGAAATTTTGCGAATGCTTACAAAGGGTACATTTAAAAGATAGCAAACTGCACCGAGAGCGCCGCTTTCCATATCAAAGGCACTGATGTGGAAAAGCTCTTTATATTTATTCTTTCTCTCGGCATCCGTAAGGAAAAAGTCACCTGTACCAAGGTTGCCGTGCTTAAAGCCTTTTATTGAAACGGCGGCATTGTAAAGTGCGTTGTCACACTTGTATATGTACTCTGTCTGACCGGGCTTCTGACCGGGTAATCTGCCGATAGGTGTAAGGTCAAAGTCACATTCTACGCAAGAGTCAGAAACGATAATGTCACCCTTTAACACGCCTGAAACAGCACCGCTCCAACCGGTGTTTATAACACCGTCATACTCACCCTCACTGAGCGCAAGTGCGGCACCGAGTGCGGCATTTACCTTGCCAATGCCAAAGCAAACAGCGGTACATTGGTGGCTGTTATGTTCAAAGTCAAATGCAGGCATGTGCTTGATGGAATACTCTTTTTTTACAATGTCACCCATTGACTCCTTGCAAGGGTTGAATTCATCAATATCAGCAATTAAAACAAGATATTTCACAATCAAACCTCCTCAAGTGCTTCTTCAAGTGCCTTTGCGAACTGGTCGGGGCAGGATGTAGACTTGAATCCACAACGAATTCCTTTAAGTGATTCTATAACATCCTCTGCCTTTTTACCCTCTGCAAGTGCGGAAATACCCTTAAGGTTACCGTTGCAGCCACCCTCAAAGGACACGTTGCTTATGATACCGTCATTTAATTCAAACTGAATACTTCTTGAACAAGTACCCTTTGTTTTGTAATTGTACTTCATTTTCTTTTATCTCACTTTCTTTATCTGTAAGTTGGCGACAGTTGAACTCTGTACGCCTTAAATTCAAGTATTTCGGCGTATCAAGCCGTTTTCGTCTTGATATATTTCTCCTTTCAAGAGTTTTAACGCAGTTAGTGTGGATTTTTGTCTTCCAAAACCGTGCAGTGTTCAGCTGTCGTCAACTTTTAGTAAATCAAGCGCTTCTTTTAACGCATCAAGGGGTGTTTGCCCGCTTGCTTTTTTAACTGTGATATATGGCTTTGGTCCTGTTGAGACAAGTATTCTGCCCCTCATAGCCTTAACCAGCACAGCAACCTTCTTCATATCTATCTGCTCAACATAAAGCAGAAGACTGTTGTTGTTCTGACCTATTTCATATATACCCAGGTTTGCCGCAAGGTTTCGCATAAGGGCAACCTTCACAAGGCCCTCAACGCTTGCAGGGGGCTCGCCGAAGCGATCGATAAGCTCGTCGATTACGTCGCTTGCATCCTCGTCGTTTTTTATATCGGCAATACGCTTGTATATTGAAAGTCTGTGTGGCAGGCTTTCAATGTAGTCCTCGGGGATATGGGCATCAATTCTGATATCAATAAGACATTCCTTGGTGCTGATTTTCTCGATTTCGCCCTTTTCCTCCATAACCGCCTCGGATAGAAGCTTCATATACATATCGTAGCCGACGGCTTCCATGTGACCGTGTTGCTCTGCCCCAAGGAGATTACCCGCACCGCGGATTTCAAGGTCACGCATTGCAATTTTGAAGCCTGAACCGAATTCGGTATATTCCCTGATGGCGGTAAGTCGCTTGGTGGCAATCTCCGTCAGTTCCTTGTTACGATCAAAGGTCAGGTATGCAAAGCCTCTGCGGGCTGAACGTCCGACTCTGCCTCGGATTTGATGAAGCTGTGCAAGACCAAGATGGTTTGCGTTATCAATTATGAGTGTGTTGGCGTTTGGTACGTCAACACCTGTTTCAATAATGGTGGTGCAGACGAGGATATCTATCACTCCGTCAAGAAGGTCGCGCCACACGTCCGACAACTCATCCTCACTCATTTTGCCGTGGGCAATGCCGATGTTGGCATCGGGCAGGAAATCGTGTATCTTTGCGGCGGTGCGTTCAATGGTTTCGACCTTGTTGTGCAGGTAATATACCTGACCGCCACGACGGAGCTCCTTTTCCATTGCCTCTGCAAGCACACCCCAATCGTGCTCCAATACGTAGGTCTGTACGGGTGAACGGTCAAGGGGAGCTTCTTCAATGACAGACATATCGCGTATACCCGACATTGCCATATTCATTGTTCGCGGTATAGGTGTTGCTGAGAGTGTAAGGCAGTCTACGTCAGGATAAGCTTCTTTCAGCTTTTCCTTCTGTCCTACACCAAAGCGTGGTTCCTCGTCAACAATGATAAGACCCAAATCCTTGAACTGAATATCCTTTGAAATGAGCCTGTGTGTACCCACAATTATGTCAATTGAACCGCGTTTGAGAGCCTTGATTATACGCGTTTGTTCCTTTGGTGTGCGGAATCTGCTGAGCATTTCTGCCTCAATGGGGAAGCCCTCGAAACGACGTTTTATTGTGTTGTAGTGCTGTAATGCCAATATGGTGGTGGGTACAAGGATTGCACATTGTTTACCGTCTGCAATACACTTGAATGCGGCTCTTAATGCAACCTCGGTTTTACCAAAACCAACATCACCGCAAAGGAGTCTGTCCATAGGGTGAGGCTTTTCCATATCACGCTTAATTTCGTTTATGGTGCGAATCTGGTCGTCGGTTTCCTCGTATTCAAACCTGCGTTCAAAATCGTTCTGCATATCAATGTCCGGTGAGAATGAATATCCGGGCATTTTCATTCTACGGGAGTAAAGGGCAATAAGCTCCTTTGCCATATTTTTGGCAGATGTTTTTACCCTTGCCTTCAGTTTTTCCCAATCCTTGCCACCAAGTCGGGAAAGCTTCAGGGTGCCTGAATCATCTTTGGGACCGATGTATTTTGATACAAGGTCAAGCTGTGTGACAGGCACGTAAAGCGCATCGCCCTTGGCATAACGTATCATTATAAAGTCTTTGGTTATGCCTGATACCTCTAACTTCTTTATGCCTTCAAAAATACCGATACCGTGCACACTATGTACAACATAGTCGCCCCTTGAAAGCTCTTCAAGACTTTGTATAGCATCAGCGGCTTTGTAGTTTTTACGCTTTTTACGAGTGCTGCGTATGGCAGTCCCTCTGCTGTATGCAAACACGTTGAATTTTTCGTTAGGATAACGGAAACCGCCCGACAGTCCACCGGGTAGAACACTAACAATGTTCTTGGGGAATTCGGCAGGTGGAACAGGGAAATACATAGCCCTGATATCTTCTGTGTTAAGGGCCTCTGCAAGAGAATCGGCAGCCTTTTCCGTGCCTGCTATAACGATGCAATGCTCCTTGCGTGAAAGGGCAGGCTTAAGGTCGTCCATAAGGACCTCAAGTGAGCCGTTCCACGAGGGTAGCTGCTGAACATTGAATGAGGTGAGGCTTTTTACGGGAGTGTCAAAGGTGCCACGTGGGAAGGTGTCAATGTAAAACGCCTTTTTGGTTTCGTATATATTAAGAAGTTGGGGGAACGTAAGCGCAAAGTTATCAAGCCCCTTGCACAGAACACCATTTTCAAATTGTGCCTTCAACTCTTGTGTGAATAATTTGCAGGAGTTTTCTGCCTTGTCTTTAACAGAACCGCTTTCTGCAACGAAAAGTAAATCATCCTTGCAGTAATCAAAGATTGATGCAGGTTCGTTGTATGCTAATGACAGGTATTTGTCTACAGACAAAAGCCCCACACCCGATTCAAGCAATTCAACATCCTTTTGCAGGACTTCCTTTGCCTTGCGTGAGCCTTTACCGGAAACGGTTGTCATAAATGACTGTATTTGTTCTTTAAGTGTCTCGGCACTATCGAAGATTATTTCTGTTGCAGGGGTGATTTCGCAGAAGTCGAGTGAATCCGTGCGTCTCTGAGTTGATGGGTCAAAGGTAGAAATAGTGTCAACGCTGTCGCCCCACAGTTCAATACGTATTGGCTGTTCTGAGTCTGGCGGGAAGAAGTCGATAATACCGCCACGGTGGGCATACTGACCCGCACCCTCAACGCTGTCAGTAATCTTGAATCCTGCGGCAGAGAGCGTGTCTATAAGTTTTTCTGTAGAAATCTCAGTATCATAGTCGATTTTGAAGGTGCGTTTTTTCAGTTCTTCTGGTGGAATTGTAAGCTGTAAAGCACTTTCCACAGAGCAGGCAATAACAGAGTAATCACCCGATAAAACTGCACAGAGCGTTTTGATTCTTAACTGTTCGTATTCACGTGACTGTCCTTGTGAGGTGTTGAAGGAATAATCACGCGCTGGATAAAAATAAGCCTTTTTGCCCACACCTGCAAATTCATTTATATCCGAAGTGAATTTTCGTGCGGATGCTTCATCGGGCAAAAGCACAATTGCTCTGCGGTCAAGGTCACCGCAGAGTGAGTGTATAAGATGTGCTTTTGGTGTAGACGGAAGACCGGTTATACCTGATGGGGCTATGTCATTTTCGATATACCGCAACACATCGTTATATTCAGAACAGTTTTTTAGTAGTTTTGAATAACAGGACATATAAACCTCAGAAATTAAGATTTAAGAAAATACAAGAGATAAACTTGATTAACTGTTGAAGTCTGACATTGCGCCGTCAATGTTGCCGTCCACTATGTATTTAAGTGCTTCGCAGGCATTGTCGATTGACTCGCGCATAAGGGGAATATCCTTTTTAGGGAAGTTTGCGAGCACCCAATCCGCCAGATCATAGTCAGGATGAGGCTTTTTGCCTACACCAAGCTTGATTCGTGGGAAATTTTCAGAGCCAAGGTGGGCAATGATACTCTTTATGCCATTATGACCGCCCGCACTGCCCTTGCGCTTGATACGGAGCTTACCCGGCTCAAGTGAGATATCATCGAATATTACAATGATATTCTCCACGGGGATTTTGTAGAATGAAGCGCACTCCTTAACGGCAGTACCGCTGTTGTTCATCATTGTCTGAGGCTTCATTACAAGTACCTTATGGTTTCCGATTTTTGTGTCACCGATAAGTGCGTGGAATTTTAGTTTCTTTGCCTTGAAATTTAATGTGTCTTCAAGTCGTGTAACACAAAGGAAGCCTGCATTGTGACGTGTTGTTTCGTATTTTGCACCCGGGTTACCGAGACCCACGATAAGATATTCATAGGTGGAGTCGCCACCCGATTTTTTGAATTTATTGAACATATTTTTCTCCGATTATTTTATGTGTTGACGTTTGTAGGGTTTTTTTACGTTTACCCAATCCTTCTTTACCGTCTGTCTTGAACGCGCAACGGCGAGTGAGTTATCGGGAACGTCCTCTGTAATGGTTGAACCTGCAGCGGTAAACGAGTTTTCACCAACTGTAACGGGAGCTACAAGGTTTGTATTACACCCGATAAATGCACCGTCCTTGACAGTTGTGCGTGATTTGTTTCTTCCGTCGTAGTTGACGGTTACGCATCCGCAACCAAAGTTTACATCCTTTCCCACGTCGGAGTCACCGACGTAAAGCAGGTGAGGTAATTTACTGCCAACGTCAACTGTTGAATTTTTTACCTCAACAAAGTTACCGATGTGGACGTTATCTTCAATTTTGCAGTTGGGACGTATATGCACAAAGGGACCTGCAGTTACACCGTCGCCTATCTGCGAAGAGTAAATCTGCGTGTTATTAAGCTTGGTGTTATTACCAATGGTTGAATCTACAATGTATGAGTTGGGTCCGATAACACAATCTGAGCCTATTTTAACCTCGCCCAGAAGCACCGTGCCGGGCATAATAACCGTACTCTTGCCGATTGTAACAGTAGGGTCGATTATAACTCCGTCAAAACAGGGGATTTCCACACCGTTGTCAACAAGCGCGTTTATTATTTCCAATCTTTGTTCATTGTTAATCATAATAATACTCCTTTGACGCATTATTAAATTAATTATACATTTTACCATACTATGAGATATATTTCAAGAATAGAAGTTGGCGAGAATAATCTGTATAGCTTTTTAAATGTGTGTTCCCGAAATAATCACGCAGATTTCACAAAAATATGTTGATTCATTCACGTTTTTATAATATAATGAAAAAAGGGGGTGAGTAGCTTGTCAAGACGATTTAGTCAGGGCGCACTTTGTGCCGTTGTTTTAATTGTAACTGTTCTTGTAAGTATAATTCTTCCCCTTTTGTCCTACGTTAAACCTGAAACCATAAATAACTTTGATTTTAAATCTGCTTATGCAAATCTCAGGGGCTATGACCTGAGTGAAGCAGGTCCAATATCACTTGCGGGAGAGTGGGAGTTCTATTGGAATGAGCACATTGTTACCCAGAACAGTGAACGGGATATTCCCGATTTATATACGGATATTCCATCTGCCTGGACTACTTATATAATTAATGGTAAAAAGCTCTCAAATAGTGGCAGAGCAAGTTATAAAACTGTCATTGACAACGTTGCTACGGCAGAGTCCATACTTGTAAGTGTTAATAATCTGCCGGGTAAGTGTAAGGTCTTTATTGACGGCGAATGTGTTTTTTCTAACAGAGGTATGCCTGATGAAATCGGTAAGGCTTCCTTTTATGCATACGCTAATCCTGTGGCTATTGACAGCGGTAAACACACGGTGGTTATTGAGGTTGAGTGTGAATATTCAAGCGGATTAACAGCCTTACCGCAGTTGTCAACATATAACGTGTACAGGCAGGCTGAAATCGGTTCAGTTGCCGTGCGATACATAATAATCGGTGTGGTTGGTTTTTTTGCTGTTGCAACGATATTGATGTGCATTATCCGCAAGAAGGTCGGCAATCAGTTCTGGTTGCTTCTGCTTTGTATCATCTTCGTTTTCAGGATGCTTATATCAAACGAAGGCTATATGGTGGCTCATACTTTTTTTGGTGACCTGAACTATGAGTTTATGACTTCATTGATATTTGTATCAACATACATTATCAAGTTGTGTATGTTGATGTACCTTAACACAAGGCTTAACCTTGATATAAAACAGGGCACGCTTGTTTTTATCTCTATGATATTTCTTGTGTGCGCGTTCGTGCCTTACTTTTTGTATGAGCAGATTTATGTTGCAACTATATATATGTGGTTGCAGTCTGTTGCATATCTGATAGATGCATTTATGGTTTATAAACTGTCGAGCGCGGTTGTGAACAAGGTGGGAAATGCTGTACCATTCCTTGTGTTCTACTGCATAAATGCTTGCGCAATTGTTATTGATAACCTTTATCTTAACGGTTACATTGCAGGTGAGGTTTCTTACATAATGCCTGTTGCCTGTATGTGCTTTATTGCAATGATGATTGTTCTTTATCTCATAGACAGTCTTGATTATTACAAACAGGCACAAAAGACCGCTGAGCTCAGGCGTGAGTTGAGCGAGCTTAACACAACTTTGATGATAAGTCAGATACAGCCTCATTTTCTCTATAATGCGCTTAATACTATTAAGTATATGACCAAAAAGGATCCGAAAACTGCAGAAAACGCCATTGTGAAATTTTCAAATTACCTCAGGGCGAATATGGATTCCCTTACACAGAAAGAGCCCATAGCTTTCACTAAGGAGCTTGAACACGTTAAAAATTATATTGATATTGAACAGATGCGGTTTGGTGAAAGACTGGCGACGGAGTATGATATTGAGGTGGATGAGTTCACTATTCCGCCTCTTACGATACAACCCATTGTTGAAAATGCAATCAAGCACGGTGTTAATCAGAAGCCCGAGGGTGGTACGGTTAAAATCAGTACGTCGGAGACAGACATTGCTTTTGTTGTTACCGTGTGCGATGACGGTGTGGGCTATGATGTAAACCGGGTGCTTGATGACGGCAGGTCACACGTGGGAATAACAAATATCAAAAAGAGGCTCAGAACAATGCTGGGCGCCACAGTTGATATAAAAAGTGTGATAGGTGAAGGAACTAAAGTCACTATTACAATTCCAAAGAATATATAACCGAAAGGATACATATAAAATGCGTATAATGATAGTTGATGATGAAGTAATGGCTCTTGAGGATTTCGAGGATACCTGCCGCGAGCTTGGTATAACCGATGAAATTGTTAAGTTCAATAATCCTCTTGATGCACTCAGCTTCGTAGCAATGAATAAGGTGGATATTGCATTCCTTGATATTGAGATGCCTGTTATAAAGGGTATTGAGCTTGCGAAGAGAATCAAGGCGTTTTGCAGGAATGTGCGAATCATTTTCACCACAGGCTACAGCGAATATGCCTTGGAGGCTTTCTCTGTTGATGCGGTTGATTATGTTATGAAGCCTTATGAGGCAAGCGCAATCAAAAGGGCTTATGATAAGGCTCTTCTTGTTAAGGATGCCGTTGCAGAAAATCACGTTTTTATAAAGACCTTCGGTTATTTTGATGTGTTTGTTGATGGAAAATCAGTAGCATTCTCAAGTGCCAAGTCCAAGGAACTTCTTGCCCTTCTCGTTGACAGGAATGGTGGTGTGGTGAGCACGGAGCAGGCAATTTCAATCCTGTGGGAGGGAAGAAAGTATGACGAAACAGTGCAATCCCTTTTCAGAAAGGTGCTGAAATCCTTGCGTGTATCACTTGAAGAGGCAGGAATTCTGGACATTCTTGTGGATAACAGGAATCAGCGCAGTATCGATAAATCAAAGTTTGTGTGCGATTACTATGATTTGCTCGATAAGGGTAAAACCGATGATACAAAATTCTATGGTAAATATATGGAGCAGTACCCTTGGGCAAAGGTTACCGAAGACAGGCTTAATAATATATATAGTTGAATAAAAACCAAGTCGTTGTGAGTTGATTTACAACGACTTGGTTTTTGTTTTTATGATTTTTATTAAAAGAATAAATACAAATGTACCGAGAATTATTCCTGTCAGGTCAACTGCAAGGTCAATAAACTGAAAGGCTCGTCCGGGAACGAATAATTGATGTATTTCGTCTGTTACTGCATAAATAAAGGAGATGATTACAGATAAAACGGTTTTAAAGTCATTTCTGAATGACCTCAGAGCGTTCAGCATCAGAAAGCCTAAGGCAGCAAATTCACAGCCGTGAGCAATTGTCCTTACGGTGCCGTCAGGAAGGTCAATCTGCAAAAGCTCATATAACCAGGAGACTAACGAACCGCTTACCTCTGCCGAGTCTGTGGAGTCTTGTGCTGATAGACAGAATATGGTTACCATAACCGCAATCAGAAGCGTGAGGGAGACAACCCTGTGTGTTATAAGTTCTTTTCTGTTCATTCAACCTCCGGTTTGTTGCCTGAGTGTAAGTAAATCAGGTTGCCGCCGTCGGCAAGGTAAACACCCTTTACCCCTTTTCCAAGATAAAGGTCATTGCTTGTGAAGAACAAGGGAACAAACACACCATTTTCAACAAGGTGCTTTTCCATTACACCGCAAAGTGCTGCGTTTTCCTCGTTGGTTGTTTTGAGCTTGCTTCTGTAAGCAGACATTTTCTTATCTGTGTAGTTGCAGGGTGCACCTGAAACAGCATCAAGTATACCGAAAGCAGTTTTTTTAGCGGGTTTAATTGGTAGAATAGCCAGGTCATATCTGCCCTCTGAAAGAATTTTATCAACGTCCTCCACGTCAAAAATTCTTGTATCAAAGAGGATTTTGTCTTCAAAAAGAACTTGCCAGTTTTCTATAATCTTGTTCATTGATTTTTCCATAGGAGCAGGAATTGAAAGCTCGACTGTGTAAGCCTCCTTACCTGTTCTGTTGAGAAGCACGTCAAGATTAGCCTGAGCTGTCTTTGTATTTTTGGTGTATGCAATCTTTGCGGGGGAGAAGTCTGAGTAAATTGCATCGCCTACAGTGTAGTTGTCGGGGATAATTCTGTCTGCTTTGCCTGTTGCAAAGTCTGGAGTTTCAAGCTTTTTATAGTCGATAGTGCTGAGAAGGATGTTGCGGAGTTCTGCAATGTTACCGACGGTTGTGTTGCAGTTGAAGGCAAGACCCCAGGTTGAGTCGATTGATGTATAAGCTGTGGTGTTGCCCGAAACTCTGCTTGTTGAGGGAGTGAGATATATATCATATTTGCCCTCGGTGAAGCGAGTTTCCATTGCATTACGTTTACCTGTAACATAGAGAAGGATTGATTTGTTCTGTATCTGCACCTTACCTGTGTAATCGGGGTTGCGCTCAAGTTTGGTTTCTGATTCGAGCACATCCTTGACGTAGTAAGGCCCGTTGCAGATAAGTGTAGAGGGGTTTGAATAATAGATGTTATCAAGTGCCTCATAGAATACCTGCTCACAGGGGTAAACAGGCAGTGTGGCAAGCTTGTAAAGAAAGTCGGGGTCCTTCTGTGAAAGTGTAATCTGCAGGGTGTATTCATCAATGGCAGTTACACCTATTTCAGGGCTTTCTTCTGCATCGTATTCTTTGGCACCCTTGATAGAATTAAGCTGAGTATATCCGCTTTCAATAAAACGTTTGATACCGAATATGTAATCCTCTGCGGTAATTTTATTGTCAAAATCCTGCAGACCAACCTCTGTGAGAACAGTCTTTGTTGCTTTGGAAACGTGCCACTTTGCAGAAGGGTTGAGCCTGAAGGTATATACAAGATTATCCTTGCTTACAGAGTATGCCGTTGCACCTCCAAGGTCGATTTTACCCTTTGAGTCAAATCTGAGAAGACCCTCAAAGCAGTTTGTGGCTATAATTCTTTCTCCGTCACCTGATGCAGACAGCGGGTCAAGATTACTTGCATTGTTAAATATGCCCATTGTCAATTGTGTATTGCTCTCGGTCATAGTACATGAACAAAGCATAAACAATGTTACCGCAACAAGGGCAAGGCTGATAATTCTTTTCATTTGTGTCCCTCCGAACATCCTGATTTATTTATTGGCGTTTTTACAAATATCTTTGAGTGCACACTCATTGCACTTCGGTCTCCTGGCAACGCAGGTCTGTCTGCCATGAAGAACCACTCTGTGGCAGAAGTCGTTGCTTTCCTCAGGCGGAAGAAGTTTTTTTAACTGCATCTCTACCTTTTGCGGGTCCTTGGAGTCTGTCAGACCGAGGAGATTGGTTATGCGGATTACGTGGGTATCGGCAACCACGGCAGGCTTTTTATAAACGTCGCCCACAATGAGATTGGCGGTTTTTCTGCCTACACCGGGTAGTTTCGTCAGCTCCTCGATGGTGTCGGGGAGTGTGCCGTTGTAGACGTCACGTACCATTTTAGCCATACCGATAAGGTCACGTGCTTTGCCGTGATAAAATCCACAGGAGTGAATAAGGTTTTCAACGTCTGTAAGCTCTGCTTCGGCAAGCTGGTTTTCGGTTGGGTATTTCTCGAATAATGCGGGGGTTACAAGGTTGACTCTGCATCTGTACATTGAGCAGAAAGTCGTGTTGCAACCAATAACTGGAATGGTGTTTCTGCATGCAGCTGACAAGGTGCTTCGGGAAAAACCTGCTTGAGTATTTCACAGATTTCAAGTGCTCGTTGCTTTTTTGTCACTAAAACACCTCCGATAAGGCACATTTCCACACATAATGAGTGTATTCTACAGAATTCTATCATTTTTTAAAATTTTTTTCAATAGCAATATGTAATATTTTATACCAATAAAAGTGCGTTTTATTACATAAAACATAAAAACACCTTGCGGATTAAACCGCAAGGTGTTTTTTCAGATAATTCAGATGAACTTGAATGTAAGAATTTTTTTGCCTGTGATTTCAAAATCAACGAAGCCATCCTCATTCATTGTGAGCGCCTTGTCGTCAAGCTCTTCAAGAGTAACAAGCTTAATCTCACTCCACTTTTTGCCTGAGTAAGCTGGAAGCTCGAATTCTGCCTGCTGTCTTTCAACAGGTGACTGGGGCTTCTCAATGGGAGCGATACCACCATTAAGACGGATAGCATTCTTAACAGCCTTGTCAGAGGGGTTGAAGAGTCTAACTACCCAGCCTTTACCGTCCTCGCTCTTTTTAACTGCGCTGACGTTAAGATTTTCATCCTTAAGTTCAAGGAATGAGTGTGAAAGGGGATTCTTGCCGTGTGCTGTGGGAGCAATCTGTGCAGCAGTGAGATAAAGATTAAAGCGTTCGCTTTCCTGCCATACGTTTGCTGCTTCCCAGTTGCCCTTATGAGGCATAAATGCGTAACGGAATGTGTTTACACCGATGCACTGTGAGCCCTTGTCCCAATCGCTGTAGTTCTGCATATCCTTAGTAACGCATATGCGGAGAGGATATGCTCTGATAAGTGAAAGGTAAAGTGTGTTATCAGTATCGTCGGCTGCTTCGTATGCCTTAAGACCTGTGTTGAGAAGTGCCACACCGTACTCACCGTCGGAAAGGTCAACGAAAGAGTTCATGGGATGCTCTGTCATAGGAGGCTCGTCATAGAGTGAGTAATCGGGTGCAGCAATAGGTCTGCTTACAACGTCGAACTGACCCTGTGAATCTGCGTGAGTTGCCTTGATGCCTGTGGGGAAACCAACCTGAAGGTAATGGTCCTCGCAGCGGTTGTTGATTGTTGTTTCGATTTCAACAAATTTTGCACCCTTGCGGAGAGTAACAAGGCTCTCTATATCAACAGGAAGTTTGTGCTCACTTCTTGACTTCTCGTCAAATGAGCGTTTTTCAGGAAGCTCCCAACGCATTGTGATTTTGTATGTAGTTTCAAATTCACCGTGGCGCAGAAGCGTAACGTTTGCCTGCTCACCGAGAGTTGTGAATGTTTCGTCGATTTCAGGAGCAACATGCTGCCAAGGGTTGCCGATTTCACCGCTGTCCTTGAAGTAACCGAGGTTATTGTACTCTTTGCCTGTTTCCTTATCAAATACGTTGAAGGTTCCGTTGTGGTTAAAGGAAACCTTGATGAACTCGTTCTCCATAACGTTTGTTGTCTTGACAAGTGTTACGGGCGTTGTTGCACGAACATTGTAAAGGGGACGAACCTTGAGTGTTTTATAACCCATTGCAGGAATTTCAGAAACCTCCGCTGCAACGAGGTACTGCTCTGTATGAAGCACATTTGCAGTATCGTTGGGATTCTGGATAATTTGTGCATTTGTCTTGTTTGTTGTAAGCACCTGATACTTGATTAGGTTGTCGTTTTCATCAAGGATTTCAAAGCTGTCTGCTTTCCATTCTGCGGGGATTTCAAGACGAAGGTCAACTGTTTCGCTTCTCTTGAAGGGGGCGGGGTTGAATATTACAACGGCGGCATCATCACGGCTGAAGGTTTTAAGGTTGATGTCACCTGCGATGTCCATGAATGCACGCTCAAATACGCACATTGAAAGCTCGCGAGCCTGTCTGTAACGTGACATAACATCCTCATAAACAACGTCACGTCCGCATGCACCGATTGAGTCGTGTCCGTGGTTCTGAAGAAGATAGTTGTAGGCAAGGTCGATAAAGCCCTGCTGATATGGTGCACCTGAAAGCGATGCAAATACTGACATAGGCTCAGCGTAGTTAATGAGTCTGCGCTCTGTGTCAAAGTTTTCCTGCTTGATATATGTTCTTGCGGAAAGAATCCAACCGCAAAGCTCACTTACGCTACCCTTTGTATATGGGTCACGCATTTCACCCTTAAGTACGGGTGAATCTGCCTTGAAGTTGTCAATGATTCCCTGCTCCATCTCCTTTAGAGTGCTGTGGAATACTTCTGCCTCGGGGAGTGCATCGTTAAGGTCCTTGACAAGGTCAACCTCACGGATGTCAGGGCAGGATGAGTCATGGCCGATTGACCAGAAACGATGGTTTGTTGTCCAGTCGTTGTCCTGTTCTTTCATTGCCTGCTCAGCACGAGCCTGAACATTCTCTTTGTGATACTCGTAGAAGGGATGTGTGTATTGATAGTCAAGCTTCCAGTCGCGGTCAATGAGCTTGAATACACCGTTGTTGTCATTCCAGAGCATATCACGGTTGTTTTCGTCTGTTTGGTTGAAATAAACGGGACGCTGCACAACGTACCAGATGTTGTAACGGGGGCGCTTTGCAAGACGTGAAGCGTAAATACGTGTTCCGTCGGGGCTCTCCCAGAAGAACTCTGACTTGGGAGCCTTGTACTCATTGATACCGCGGTAGAAAGATGCAAAGTTAATGCCGAAGCCTGCATAAATCTGAGGGAGCTGTGAAATCTGACCCCAACCGAATGGTGAGTAGCCTGTCTTACTGATACCACCCATTTCTCTACCGATTTTGTGACCGAGAAGAAGGTTACGGATAAGTGCTTCGGAGCCTACTGTAAATTCATCGGGGAGGCAGAACCAGGGGCCAACTGCAATTTTACCCTCTTGAATGTATTTCATAAGCTTTGCCTTTTTCTCAGGGTAAACTTCAAGGTAATCCTGAACGGGCATTGTCTGTGAATCAAGGTGAAAGTGCTTGTATTCGGGGTTTTTGTCAAGAATATCAAGCAACATATCAAGCATATAGCCTAACATGTACTGTGTTCTTCTTGCGGAGAAGCGCCATTCTCTGTCCCAATGGGTATTTGATATAAAATGGCACTGAATCTTATCTTTATTTTCCATAATAAGTCACCTTATCCTTTAATAATCTTCATTATTTCTTCAAAATTCTGACAGAAATGTGTGCAAACAGCCTTAGTTCCGCTTGATTCAATGTTGCCGCCTGCAATACCGATTGTTGAATAACCTGCAAGTCTTACCGAGCAAGCACCTGCACCGCTGTCTTCTATACCAATTACACGATTTCTGTCTGCAAATGCCTCACCGAGACCAACAATAGATGTTTCACTGTAAAGCCAGGGGTGGGGCTTGGGTGAAAGTTCACCAAGTGTACCAACGCTGCCCTTTCTGAGGGGGAAGCCTGCAGAAATGATTGCATCGTAAAAATCCTTGGGGTCTCCCATACCGAGTGTCTTGAATGCGGAGAGAATTTCGGGCCAGGCTTTTTCGTAAAGACCTGATGTTACAAGGCCAATTTTTACACCCATATCCTTGAGCTCAAGAAGAAAATCCTTAACGCCCTCTGTGGGAGTGAACGCACCATCCTTGCCACGGCCTGCCATAATCTCTTCCATTTCACGGTGAGTGTGCTCAAAGTAGAAGCTACGAGCCTTTTCAAGTGATTCACCGGGACAGTATTTATCAATACAATACTGAAGGTGCTCTGATACTGAGTGACCTGAAACAAAGGGAAGGTCAGCATCCTCAAGCTGGAACTTGGGGTTGCCGAGCATACTTGCAGTGCTCATTTCGATAATCCATACCCAGAAATCCTCACTGCGTACCGTTGTACCGTCAAGGTCCATAAGAACAGCATTGAGGGGATACTCTGTTTTAACAGGATAAACAGGATAGTATGTAGGATAAGCAATTGCAGATTTTACACAAGCAAGTGAATGTGTGCCGAATGAAATAAATTCAACCTTGTTGTCACCTGTTGCAACAACAAATTCAACACCATTCTTGCCTGCAACAAATCTACCGTCCTCGGTTGCAGGGAGAAGATGGAAACCGCTGTCAGCACCAACCTCACCCAGATCGGGGATATAAAGTGTCTTGTCAAGAAGCATATTTGAAAATCCTTTCAGAACATAATTTTTTACATTTTATCACATTATAATTACTAAGTAAATGAGTATTTGAATATTTTTACAACAAAAAATAAAAGGTCGGTCCGGAACCGACCTTTTACGTATAAAATTCAGGCATTTTGTGTTGCTTCTCTGCGTTCCTTAAGCTCCTTTTCAACAACAGCTCTCTTTTCAGGAGTGTAGCGGATGAAGAGAAGAGGAATGATGTAAAGAAGGCTTGCAACTGCGGGAGTCAGCATTGCAAGGGGCCATATCCATGTGTCAAATGCAGCGGTCTGTGTGCCGATGAATACTGTTGCCGAATCGTCAACTGCCTTGTAGCCTAACAGGGCGAGAGAGCCTGTTGTGAGTGCCATTGTAATACCGCTTGAAACTTTTGTGAAGAAGGTCTGCATTGAGAAAGCAACACCCTCCATACGCTTGCCTGTTTCCCATTCCATATAGTCAATGCTGTCGCAGAAAATTGAAGTCTGTGCAATTGATACCGCGCCCATAGGTATGCAACCGACAGCCATAAGGAGCATGCCTGCCCATATACCAAAGCCCTCGTATCCGATGAGGAATGCAATTACTCTTGTGACAATATTAAGGACTTGCATGAATATAAGAGCGTTTACATAGCCTTTGAATATTTTTTTCAGTTTGTCTGCGAAAAGCATACCGATAAACTGAGGACCATATGTAATTGCGCCATAAATTGTTGTAAGACCAAGTGCACCGATAAAGCTGTTTGCACCGAGGAAATCCGTGGGCATTTTGTATTTGAAAAAATATACCATAAGATTTCCGCCAAAGCCAAGTGCACCAAAAAGATTGGAAAGTGTAACAAGAAGAAGCATTTTGTTTTTGAAAAGTAAGGAAAAGCTTTCTTTAAGGGATGATTGCTGTTCCTGTACGTTTACACGGATTCTTTCCTGTGCACCGTATGCACGGTAGCTGAGCATTGCACCGCCAAGACCGAGAATGAGTGCGAAAACAAGTGTTACAAGTCGCATTGAGGTCTTGGTTGCAAGTGCAGTTGATTCAATTGCCATAGGGATAAGTCCACCGAATATTCCGTAAACACAAGAGCCCACTGTACGAGCCCATTTAACAAAGTTGTCACGCTCATCGGAGTTGGGAGAAACACAAGCGGTAATGCCCCATATTGCAACATCCTGCAGGGTGTAAGCAATATCCCAACAGAT
>JAZNLJ010000032.1:0-5785 GCA_045579005.1 Acutalibacteraceae bacterium
CCTCACGGAGTTCTACTGCCTCGTTAAGCTCGGCAATACCAAAATAATCCACCTGTGATTGTACCGACTTTGCAACTCCAACCGCACCGTGACCGTAGGCATCCGCCTTGACTATGGCAAGGGACAAAACGTCCTCGGGAAGAGTTGATTTTATCTCGTTAAGATTATGCCCGATTGCATCCAGATCCACACAGGCAAAGGTTCTGTAATATTCCTGATTTGCATTATTCATATCAATATCACTTCTCGCCCGAATGTGGGCATACTTCTAAATATATTTGTTATAATACCACATTCTGTCAGAATAAACAATAGTTATCGGATTTTTAGTGAAATTAATATAATCATTTAATACTTTATTCATTATTTTTCACTTGTTAATTTACAATATATATGGTATATTATTAACTGTATTATTTTGCAATAAACTATTATATAAAGGCGGAACAAATGGAAAAACTCTTTGATACTGTTTATTCGGCAATCGCTTTTGTAGGTACACTCCCCAAGAGGCTCCTTTTCGGTGCTTTTTCGTTTTTAAAGGTGCAGTTTACGAAAGCCATTGAACACCTCAGAAAATTCAATAAAAAATCCTTTTCATCATACAAGATATTCCTTCGCAGAGCAATTGTGTGTCTGATTATCCTTGCGGTAATCTGCTCTGCAACAATTATCGGCTTGCACAACAGCCTCAAGGTAAAAGCAACCGCTCTTAAGGTTGACGGCAAGGTTATCGGCTATGCCGCTACACAGGAGGATGCAGACCTTGCGAAGGCACTTGCTATTGAATCTCTCGGCAGCAACGGCTACAAGCCTGTTGAGAATTCAAGTGCACGCACAGAAGCAAGCAATATCAAGAATGCAGAAACGCTCGCTTCGGTAATTGTCGATACCTTCAAGGGTGAACTTACACCTGTTTCAGAGATTTACATAAACGGTTCACTCCTTTGCGCGGTTGAAGACGGTCAGGGAGCACGTGAGGCTATTGAGGATACTTTCAAAAGCGCGGGTAAAGCATACCCAACCTCATCAGTAAGCTTTGCAGAAAGCGTTACAATCAAGCCCGCTTACTATACAGATGAAAAATCCACTATTACCGTCGATAAATTAAAAGGCTTATTAGCTAAAAAGGATACACTACAGATACGTCACGCAGAGTGCAAGCAGGACGTTTCACTCAAAAAATACGAAACTGTTGAGATACAAACAAATCAGCTTTTCGTTGGTGACAGCAGAATCAAGCGTTCGGGACAAAATGGTGCTGAATACAAAATAAGCCTGGTAACAAGCATCGGCAATAAGGAGCAGCTGTCCGAACAGCTTATGAGTGTACCGATCAAAGAGCCTGTTCCCCAGATTATTGAGAAAGGTATACGTGCAGAGAGCCTTGTTATGGAAACATACACAGTTATGCAGACTCTCGGCGTCTTCGTATGGCCTGCAGTTGACCTTTATGAGGTTACGTCTCCTTTCGGAAACAGAAGCCTCGGTAACCACAAGGGTATCGACATCTCAGGAAAGAATGCTTCAGGCAGCCTTGTTGTGGCAGGTGCTTCCGGTATTGTTACGGAAGCCGGTTGGAATGCAGGTGGCTACGGCAACTACGTTAAAATCAACCACGGCAACGGTATCGAGACACTCTATGCTCATATGCTTGACAACTCCCTTGCAGTAAGTCCCGGTGACATGGTACAGAAGGGTCAGGTTGTAGGACAGGTTGGTAACACAGGATATTCATTTGGTGCTCACCTTCACTTTGAGGTGAGAATCAACGGTATTAAGGTTGACCCTGCCCCCTACCTCGGATTAGAACCCGGTCAAAAAGGAATGGTAAGATAAAAACGCAAAACACCAAATGCAGAAAGAAAAATTAAAGGAGCAACACGCGTTAATTATATGGCGCCGCAATACAACCAATCCGACGCAACTATACGCTAAAATGTTATTTGCGACAGCCTTGTAATTGCAACTCAGTTCCGAAATTTGCCACTTGCGATTTGCTGTTTTCAATTAGAGTGGGTAAACGGTTATGAATATTACAGTTATTGCCCTGGGCAAGTTGAAGGAAAAATATCTCCGTGATGCGGTGGATGAATATGCAAAAAGGATTTCGGCTTATGGCAAGCTTGACATTATTGAGCTTAACCCGATAAGACTTTCCGACAATCCCTCGCAGAGTGAGATTGCAAACGCCCTCACCAAAGAGGCAGAGGATATCAGGAAGAAAATCCCCAACAACAGTTATGTTTTTGCACTTTGTATTGAGGGCAAAGAAAAATCGAGTGAGCAATTTGCAAAGGCTATTAACTCCGCCATACTCAACGGCAAAAGTAATCTTGTTTTCATTATCGGCAGTTCATTCGGTCTGTCGTATGAAATCAAAAATATTGCGGATTTCAGACTATCCTTCTCCCCAATGACATTTCCCCATCAGCTTATGAGGGTTATGTTACTGGAGCAGATTTACAGAGCTTTTCAAATAAACAACAACGGTAAATACCACAAATGAGGTAACATTATGGCAATGTGTGATATGTGCGAAAACTACAGATATGATGAGGACCTTGAGGAATACTACTGTGATATCGAGTTGGATGAAGACGAGTATCTGAAATTCCTTACCTCTTCAAACGATGCCTGCCCCTACTTCAGGGCAGATGATGAATATCGCATTGTCAGAAAGCAAAATTAAATTGAACACAAAAAACGAAGCGTTGTAGGATATTGCTCCAACAACGCTTTTTTTATGCTTTTTTCTTGTATTTTTTTATAATCACAAAATAGAAAATCAGTGACAGAACAGTTGCAATTGTCCATCCCACGGGCCAGGATACCCATATACCCTGATAACCGAAGTATGGCGACAGTATAAAGGCAAGTGCCACACGCAGTAGCAGGTCGGTAAAGGTTGCCACCATAAACAGCTTCATTGTGCCTGTGCCACGGAGTATGCCGTCACCTACCAGTTTAATACCGATAAAGCAATAGAAAGGTGCAACTGTTTTAAGAAATGCAGTACCCGATCTGACTGCCTCTGCACTACCTTCCCCCTCCATAAACACCCTTATAAGAGGTTCGTTAAAGAAAATGTACACAAAAGCAAAAGCACAGCCTGTTAATATTGCCATAAGCGAACCATACTTCATACCTTCACTTATTCTGCGGTGTTTACCGGCGCCAACATTCTGTGCGGTAAAGCCTGACACACCATTACCAAAGGTATAGAGAGAATTTATTGTGAAAGTGTTCAGCTTGATTGCGGCTGAGTAGCCCGCCACAACCGATGAACCAAAACCGTTTATGAGTTTTTGAATAAATACGTTACCGACAGAAACGAAGCTCTGCTGTAACACGCTGGGTATGGATATACGAGCCATTTTCCTTAACATTCCAAAGGAAAACAGTTTGATTTTACCCTCTGTTTCAAGTTTTTTCAGATACCTGATAAGTGTAAGGACGGACAACACTCCTGCCACGCCCTGTGCAATAAAGGTTGCCCAGGCAACACCGCTGACTCCCATATCCAACCAAACCACGGCAATGTAATCAAGCACCACGTTAGAAACCGAAGAAAAAATCAGGAAATATAGCGACGTTCCGGAATCGCCCAAGGATGTAAACACACCGTTTGCGATATTATAGATAAACAGAAATACAAAGCCACCTGTATAGATTGCCAGGTAACGTGAAGACTCCGCAAAAATATTCTCGGGGGTGTCAATTGCGTAAAGAAGTGTGGGCGTAAGCAATATACCCCCAATAGTCATAACAAGACCAAGAACGACACAGGAAATCAAGGCAGTTGAAGTTCCTGTTTTTACCCGCTTGTAATTCTTCGCACCGAAATACTGTGAAATAACAACACTGCAACCGATGTTACAACCAATGGCAACCGCATTGAAAATATTGGTTATGGGATACGATGCGCCAACAGCGGCAAGGGCATCCTCACCCGCAAAGCGACCTGCAATAAGACTGTCCGCAATACTGTACATCTGCTGAAAAATCACGCTGATGAACAAGGGCAATGTGAATTTCAATAAGACTTTGTTTGTTTTTCCTACTGTTAAATCCTGTGCCATTACATCATAACCCCCTTTCAATTTCAATATACTATTATAGTAGATAATTTCAAATTGTAAAGAAGTCGAGGGGAAAATATGCGAAACTTTTTAAATAGTGCCAGCTCTGTTGTGTGGGGTGCACCAATGCTGTTATTCTTCATTTTTACCGCATTAAGATTCACACTAAAAAGCCGTTTTTTCCAATTACGCGGTGTTGGTACAATTATAAAAAACACCTTCGGTAAGATGTTTTCACGAAAAAACGGTGGCGGAATTTCGCAATTTTCTGCGTTCTGTTCCGTGCTCGGAGCATGCATCGGCACAGGTAACATTGTGGGGGTTGCTACGGCAATTTATTCGGGTGGTGCAGGAACTGTTTTCTGGATGTGGCTGTCTGCACTACTCTCCACTATGACCGCCTACGGAGAAAACTATCTTGGTGCAACAATAACGGCATATAGCAGAAAAAAACACCTGTTGCGTGGTGCCTATGCTTACATAAAAAAGGCTACTGCTTCGGAAACTATTACCTTTTGCTATGCCGTTTTTTCCCTGATGTCATCACTTGGAATGGGAAACCTGACACAGAGCAATTCCCTGGGCGACTCATTAAAAAACAGCTTCAACATTTCTCCTCACATCACAGGAATACTTTGCGCGGTGCTATGTGGTATAGTTATTATGGGTGGTGTCAGTCGGATTGCAAAAATGCAGACAGTTCTGGTCCCTGCAATGACAATTTTCTACCTTGTATTATCACTATGGGTTCTTATAAAATTCAAAGAAAACCTGCTTCCCTGTCTGGCACTGATTTTCAAAGAAGCCTTTTCAATCAAAGCCATCAGCGGATACGGAATGTACAAGGCTGTCCGATACGGAATTTCCCGAGGTGTGTTTTCAAACGAGGCAGGACTTGGCTCATCAACAATCATCCACGCAGAAACAGAAAACACCGACGGCCAGGTTCAGGGAATGTGGGCAATAACTGAGGTTTTCACAGACACGGTCTTTATGTGCACACTCACCGCTCTGGTTATCCTTGTAAGTACAAATTACGCTCAGAACAACCTCTTCGGTGCTGCTCTGTCGGTAGAGGCTTACGGCACAATTGGTGAAGTGGGCAAAAAGGGTGTTGGTATTCTTACTGCAATATTTGCATTTACTTCACTAACGAGTTGTTCGCTCTATGGCGAAAAAAGTTTTCGTTTTATATTTGGTGACAAACACGTTACGCTTTATCGCCTGTGCTATATTCTCATAGTATTTGCAGGGTGTATAAGTGCTCCTACAACAATATGGACAATAGCAGATATATGCAACGGACTTATGGCTCTTCCTAATCTGTTTGCTATAAACTGTCTGTACAAACAAGTGACCTATCCATAAAAAACAAACCCTACTGCTCTCACAGTAGGGTAGTTTTTACATAGTAATTAAATTATGTAATTATTCTGCTTCTTTCATCTTTTTGAAGCATTCGCTACAGTAAACAGGGCGATCCTCACGGGGCTTGAAGGGAACTTCAGCAACGCCGCCGCACTCTGCACATACTGCTGTGAATTTTTCACGCTCGCCACGTGCTGCCTGCTTACGGGCATCACGACAAGCTTTGCAGCTCTTGGGCTCGTTAACCAAGCCTTTCTCTGCGTAAAATTCCTGTTCACCGGCTGTGAAAATAAATTCGTTGCCGCACTCTTTACAGATGAGTGTCTTGTCTTCGT
>JAZNLJ010000033.1:0-7882 GCA_045579005.1 Acutalibacteraceae bacterium
AACCTTGTTGCGGTCAACAAGCTCCTTGGCAAACTTGTATGATTCGGTATTATCAAGGTCTATCTGCTGTAATTTGTGGAGTAAAAATGCGCGGTCAGTTACGTTGTTATCAATAGTCTCAAGTGTTGCGCCACGTTCCCAGCTATCGGCACAATAGTGCTCAACGTCAAGCTGAATACCAATAAGGGTAAACAACTGCTCTGCAAGGCTGTCAAGCTCTGTGCGTAAAGCCTTTGTGGAATCGTCATAGTCTGTGCGGAGCACATCAATAGCTTCTGATAGACAGGATTTTTTTATTAAATATTCAGCTTTTTTCACAAGGCTGTTTTCGAAAATGCGACGGATTTTAACAAGCTTATCACAACAACCACGGAAGTAAAGGAGCATAAATCTCCAATTTGAGGAGAGTGCGGGATAGTCGTTTTTCAGCCGGCATAGATTGGCGTATGCAAAGTCAATACAAGGGTTTTCAACAGGGTCGCCCTGCCAACTTTTTTCCAACAAGAAAATTGTGTCTGCTATTTTTTCCTCGTCTGTACCATACATATAAAGTCGGGCATAATCCAGAAGAATTTCGCGTAAATCAGCTTCGGGATTCCAATCAAGAGCGGACCATACCGCCTTATTTACGTCGTCATGAACACCTTCTGAATAACTGACGCCGCCGATTGTATATGGGGCAAAAATTCTGTGAAGCTTTCGGAGCTCGGTAGGACGGGGATTTACGCTTTCACGTGAGAGAGTGGAGGCAAAAGCAAAGTGCCAGTCATCCTGCAGAAAATTCACGGGGTATTCACAGCGGAGGTTGTGAGTTATATCGGGGTAAAAACGCAAGGGATAACACGACGGAGTTTTTGCTCTGAGTTCGTGTATCGGATAAGCGTGGTTAGGACCCATTATAACAGCATCAATTTCCTTGGGGGCATCCTTTATGGAGTCCATAAAAACCTCGCCCCAATCGGGCATTGAATGAGGAGCCTGTGCCGAGGGCTGAAGCTTTGCCTCAGGGTGGGATTTTTTAAGAACTTCGTCTATTTTTATGCATCTTTCGATGAATTCATCGGCTGGCATTTCACCCGGGTCACCACCGGGAATGAACAGATAATCAAGTCGCTTGAGGGTGGAATAGAGCCACTCTCTGAGTGCAAGTGCCTCTGTTTCGGTTTCATTGTCATTATTGGCATGCCACAGCGAAACATCAAGGTCAACGATATCCGCAAGGCGTGTTGCCTCTTGCAGGAATTCATATTGCTCATATTTCATAATAGCGTTACGGAATTTGTTGCCGGGTCTTGTGCCATTGTGCTCACAGATATTGGCACCGAATGCCATAATATCAAGATAAAAACGAAAGTATTGGTCATAGTCCCAGGCATCGTAGGTGTTTGGCGTTGTTCGATAGCCTGCCTGGTGTCCGCGTATAGGCTTTTTTGGTGAATGATAACCGCATATGTCTGTTGTGAGTTCAATGATACCGTCTTTAAAGGTCGCCTTCCTGAGAAAGAGAGAATAGCCGAATATCAAGCCACGTACGGTCTTGGCCCTGATGGTGTAAGTTCCGTCTTCACAGATGATTTCAAAGGCATCCTTATTGTCAAAAGCAGGACAGATTTCGAGGAAAAACGAGGGCTTATCATTAAGGGTGAAATCATCGGTGAAACCATTCTCTGACCCCGTTCTCAAGGCGATTTCGTCCTTGAAAAGCGATGCAGTAAAGGCGGAATCCTTGTCAGAGAAGCCGATTCTGAATTCGTTATATTTCCACGTATAAGGTTGTTTTACGCTCATATCAAAAACCTCACTTTCCATATTGGTATAATTTTATCATACAATGAAATATTCTTCAACAGAAAGCAGATTATTTTGGAAAATACTTGAAAAAATATAAAGGTGTGATAGAATAATTCATCATAAGAATTTTGGCAAAGAGATATCGGAGAATTGTTTATGAATTTTTTTACGCTTAAGTGGTTTGCTAATTTTTTTACGTCCTTAGGTAAATTTAATCCTCAGCTCAAAAAGGCACAGGAAATGAAGAAAACTATGTCCTGGCAGGAGTATAAGCCCTTTGTTGATGAGCAGGTGAGAAGCTGGCTCAATTCCATGGTGGAAATGGCAGGAGTTGAGTTCGTTGTGAAGGGGCAGGAGAAAATTCCGCTCAATGAACCAGTGATTTATACACCGAATCACGCGGGTGCTTTCGATATACCGGCAGTTATTCTGTCAACACCTGTTGTGCCTATGTTTATGGCAAAAAAGGAACTTTTGAAATTACCTGTAATTAATAAATGGATGGACGTTGTTGATTGTGTTTTTGTTGACAGGAACAATAAAAATGCTGCTCGTTCATCATTGCAGGATGCAATTGATAAGGTGAAAACAGGCAGAAGTCTTGTTATCTTCCCTGAGGGTACACGTTCAAAGGACGGTGAATTAGGTGAGTTTCGAGGCGGAGCAATGAAGGTTGCTATGGAGACAGGCGCAATGGTTGTTCCCGTGCTTATTGAAGGCTCCAGGGAGCGACTTGAGGCAACCTCAAACGTGACTGCAGGTAAGGTATACGTAACCTTCCTTGATCCCATTGAAACAAAGTGTCTTACTAAAGAGGATTTTCTTAGAATGCCTGCTGAAATCCGTGCGTTGTTACAAACTGAGCGTGATAGGAATAATTAAGTATCGTAATTTTTGTATTATAGTGACAAACATCTAATTATGGGTGTTTGTCACTGCTTTTTTAGTGCATAACCACAATATATGCGGGGTTGACAAAGCGTATATATGTATTGTATAATTTACACAGAGATTACAAATTGTAACTTTTACGGAGGAGATTATGACAAAAAGATTACTTTGTGTTGTTATGGCATTGTTTTTTGTTTTCAGTTGTGTACCTAATGTACAGGCAGCTAAAACATCAAAATCAACCTACAAATCCGATAAGGCACTTGCCTATGCCAAGGCTCACTGGAATGATGGCAAGGGCTTGTGTGCTGAGTTTGTATCAGATTGCCTTAAGTCCGGTGGCGTAGATGACGTTTATGAGCGTCGTGTTGTAAACCTTTACAATGCCCTTAAGGACAAAGGCTGGGGTACGTCATATAAGCTTACGCTTACAGAAGGTACAAGTGGCAGAATCAGTATGTCTGCAAATAAGAATAAGGTGAGAGCAGGTGACCCTGTTTTCTTTCAGTGCAATGTGTGTAAGTCCTTTGAACACGTTGTTCTTTGTAATGGTGCAGATTCAGGCGGTTATATGAAGGACTATGCACATAATAATCCCCACGACGGTAATAAAACAACGTACACATGGCGTGAGTGCGGTACTAACAACTGGACAGTTTACTCAATTCGTATGGATGAAACAGAACCAATATACGGTACAGTTACAAGTGTTCCTGCTCCGAAGGTAAGTTCCGCTGACAATATTGAGCAGGGTATTCAGATAAAATGGGATGCCATTGACGGAGCAACAGGCTACCGCGTATACAGGAAAATTCCTAAAGGTACATGGGAATATCTCGGAACAGTTAAAAAAACTGACTACACAGATACAAAAGTGCAGAATGGTCAGACATTTATATACACCGTAAGAGCCTGCAAGGGCAATGTGAAAAGTGCATATTACGGTGGTATGGAAATTACTTTCCTTGCCCAGGTTAAGTTTAAGGCAGCGGCTATTGATAACAGTAACGCAGTCAAGGTTACCTGGAATGCAAATCCGAAGGCAGATGGTTACTACATTTATCGTCGTAAAAATTCAGAAAGTTGGGTTCGTTATGCAGAACTTAACAAAAGCACAACAACCAGCTTTGTTGATAAAAACGTAGTTTCCGGAGATACTTATACTTACAGAATAAGAGCTTTCAAGGGTAATGTCGTAAGTTCCTATGATGTGGCAGGTGTAAAGCAATTGTATCTCGGTACACCGAAGTTGGCAAAA
The DNA here is from genome assembly GCA_045579005.1 of Acutalibacteraceae bacterium. GTDB lineage: Bacteria > Bacillota > Clostridia > Oscillospirales > Acutalibacteraceae > DTU089. The sequence goes on from JAZNLJ010000033.1 coordinate 3,941, forward strand.
ATGTTTAACGATGCAACAGGCATTACTTTTACATGGGAGCCTGTCAAGGGTTCAACCGGGTATCGTATATATCGTCGCGGTGTAGGAGAGAAAACCTGGACATATCTTGAAACGGTTAAGGGTAACAGCTATACAGATGAAAACGTTAATAGCGGTGATTATTACAGATATACGGTTCGTTCCGCATCAGGTAAGGTTTTCGGTTGTTACGACCCCAGCGGTAAGTATCTCAGATGCGTTGCAACACCTGAGCTTATCAGTGCAAAATCATCAAACAAAAAGGTTACTCTCACTTGGTCGCATATTGATGGTGTAACAGGCTATTACGTTTATCACAAGCAGGTCGGTGCAAAATATTGGACCCGTATCGCAACGGTGAATAACAAAAAAACATCATATGTGGATTCAGATGTAAAGCTCAATAAAACCTATCAATACACTGTAAAGGCTTATTATAATAAGTTGATGAGCTCTTATGATGCAACAGGTCTCAAATGTAAGGTAGTGGATAAGGTTACTCCACCCCCCACAACAGTTATTTTTACCGACGTAATAACAACTACACAACCAAATTCTAATCTTCAGTTAAGCGGAACACAGAAATCAGTTCTGAATTCTGCGGAGGTTGTTGAACCTGCTACAGTGCCTGTTACAGAACCTGTTACAGAGCCTGTTACGTTGCCGTCTGCCATTATAGATGTGTCTGAGTGTGTGCCAACAACAAATGAAGCATTTTGTGTAGCAGAATAATTATTAAGAACTTATCTCCCCTAAAATAAATCCCCTAAAAACAGAGCATCGGACTTTTGTCCGATGCTCTGTTTTTATCTTGTTTTTGCCTTGTTGAAATTATCGTTCTTCTCTGAAATAGTTGAGGCCCAAATTCTGAGGGGGCTGATGCTCTCGCTTCTTACGCATACTTGTGATAATAAGAACAACGATTGTAACAATATAAGGAAGCATTTTGAAAAGCTCCTGAGTTTCGGTACCAAGACCGGGAATATAGTTATTAGCATTACAAAGTGCGCCAAAGAGGATAGAGCCAACAATTGCCATTGAAGGCTTCCAGAGAGCGAAGATAACAAGGGCAATAGCCATCCATCCACGGTCACCAAATGCGTTGTTTGACCACACACCGCTTGCATACGCCATAACGTACTGAAGACCACCAAGACCTGCGATGGCACTGCCAATGCAGGTTGCCACGTAACGATACTTGATGACATTGATACCCGCGGCATCAGCAGTAGCGGGGTTTTCGCCTACAGAGCGAAGATTGAGACCAACTCTGGTGCGGTTAAGAACAATTGAAACAACTATAGCTATCAGTATAGCCAGATAAGTGAGAAAATCGTGGGAGAAAACAAGCTCACCAAACCCACCCAAATCATCTGCAAAAGGCAGCTTTGCGGAGAAGAATGAACTCGTTTTTGTAAGTGCAATTGAAGGAAGCTCACTTTCTGTAATGTTGATAAGTGAAGCGCCAAGGAAGTTACCGAGGCCGATACCCATTGTTGTGAGTGCAAGACCTGTAACGTTCTGGTTAGCGTGGAGTGTAACTGTGAGGAAGCTGTATATGAGACCCATTATAACTGAGCCTGCAATCGCACATAGTAAAGGAATGATAACTGTAAGTAAAGGATTCATATTTGCAAGCTCATTACCACAGGCGTTCTCATAAAGGAAGGAGCCAACTACACCGCTGATAGCACCAACATACATAATACCGGGAATACCAAGGTTAAGGTGACCGGCTTTTTCTGTAACAATTTCACCTGTTGAGCCGTAAAGGAGCGGTACACCAAGGAGAATAGCACGGCAAATAAACTGAATAATCATGCTTTAACCTCCTTTTTGCTGTGACGGAACTTAATGGAATACTGAATGAAAAATTCGCAACCAACAAGCATCAGAATAACGATACCAACAATAATTTCTGAGAAGGAGGAGTTGAGCAAGGATGTATCCGCAACCTTGGCAACACCTAATTTAAGGAAAACAACAATAGCGGTCATAATAACCATAATAAAAGGGTTGAACTGACCAAGCCAGGACATAAGAATAGCGGTGAAGCCTTGACCTCCTACAAGGTTTATGTTGATGCTGTGGTCCTTACCTGCAACCAGGAGCATACCCGACACACCGCACAACGCACCTGAAATAAGCATAGTGCGGATGATAACCTTCTTAACATTGATACCAACATAGCGTGCAGTATTCTGACTTTCACCTACAACGGAGATTTCATAACCCTGCTTGCTGAAGCGCAGGTAAATGTACATAAGTACTGTGATTGCAGCAACTGTAACGATGTTTACAAAATAGTCATTGTTGCCCACGGTGGGGAAGTTGCCGTATGATACGGGGTTAATAACGTTTGAGCCGCCACCCTTGATGTAAACGTAGTATGCAATAATCTGTGTGGCGATATAATTCATCATAAGGGTGAACAGAGTTTCGTTTGTGTTGAACAAAGCCTTGAAAATGGCGGGAATAACGCCCCATACAGCACCTGCAAGAATACTTGTAACAACGATTACCGCAATAAGTGCGGGGTAAGAGAGCGTAGGTCCGAACTCAATCATACAGAAGATTGTTGCAAGACCGCCCACAAGGGCTTGTCCCTCTGCGCCGCAGTTCCAGAACTTCATTTTGAAGGCTGGTGTAAGAGCGAGTGCAAGGCACAGAAGGATTGCAATTTCCTGCAGATATTTCCACAGCATTGTTGTGTAGCCGTCTAAAAGTCTGCCGAAAACACCTGAGAACATAATGTTATAGGTTTCACCAAGACTTTTTTGTGTTACTGCCATGGAAAGGAGTCCTACAATGAAAAATCCGATTAAAATTGTGATACCACGGACGATCCACGCCTTCCATTGGGGCATATCGTCACGTTTTACAACACGGAAAAGAGGCTCGTGAACTTTGTTTTCTGTGCTTTTAGCCATTTGAATTCTCCTTTCCTTCATCCTTTGATCTGGTCATAAGCAAACCAATTTCTTCTTTTGTTGTGGTGCGCGCATCAACAACACCTGTAATTCTGCCTGAGCCGATAACCATAATTCTGTCGCACAGCTCAAGAAGAACGTCAAGATCTTCGCCAACAAAAATAATGGCAACACCCTTTTCCTTCTGCTCATTGAGAAGGTTGTATATCATATAAGATGAGTTTATATCAAGTCCGCGCACAGGGTATGCAACCATAAGCACTGTGGGAGATGCGGCAATCTCACGACCAACAAGAACCTTCTGCACGTTACCACCTGACAGACGACGCACGGGAGTGTTGGCACCTGGGGTGACAACCTCAAGGTCATTGATGATTTTCATCGCAAGGTCCTTGGGCTGTTTACGCTTGAGGAAGAAGCTACCCTTGGTATAGCTACGGAGCATCATATTGTCAACGATGTCCATATTACCTACAAGACCCATACCCAATCTGTCCTCAGGGACGAAGGAAAGGCGAACACCCATATGACGAATTTGCAAGGGTGTCTTATCGCGGAGGCTTTCTTTCTTGCCTGTTTTGGGGTCGAAGTAGAATATATCACCATATTCCAGCCTTTGAAGACCTGCAATAGATTCAAGAAGCTCACGCTGACCTGAGCCCGCAATACCGGCAACACCCAGGATTTCACCGCTCCTTGCGGAGAATGAAACGTTATCAAGAACAGTTGCGCCCATTCTGTCAACACAGGTGATGCTGTTGACGGTGAGTCTTTCTTGTGTGTCTTTGGGGTCGTTGCGCTGAATATTAAGATCAACCTTTTTGCCGACCATCATTTCGGTCAGCTCAGATTCATTCGTTTCAGCGGTGTTGACTGTACCTACGTATTCGCCCTTTCTGAGAACGGAAACTCTGTCGGAAAGGGAGAGCACCTCGTGGAGTTTGTGGGTAATGATGATGATACATTTTCCATCATCACGCATACGACGGAGAAT
>JAZNLJ010000034.1:0-18027 GCA_045579005.1 Acutalibacteraceae bacterium
GTTGCATTAGGGTCAAGAGTGCCTGTGTGCCCTGCCTTTTTCTCCCCGGTAATACGTCTGAGTTTATTTACCGCAAAAAATGATGTTATATCCATACCCTTCTTAAGGGGAATTATACCTGTCATTTCTTAAGACCATCCAAAGATTTTTTGATTGAAGCAAGAAGCAGTTCCTTCGCTTCTTCACAACCACACTCGGGGTGACAGCCTGCGGCACCCTTGTGACCACCGCCACCAAGGCGGGCACAAACCTCTGATGCATCCACATCACCGTCTGTACGAACAGAAATACTGAACGTGCCGTCGGGCTTTTCCTTCATTACAGCACCCACAATAACACCCTCAATCTGACGGGGAAGCGCAGTTATGGGATAGCACTGATGCTCGTCCGCACCGCTTTTATCGTACATATCCTGCGTGATTGTGATAATTGCACACCTGTCATCAAAATGATATTCAAGTGTTTCGCGGGAAAGGCGTTCGAGCTCAAGGAAGCTTTTCGTCTTTGTTTCAAACATAAGCTTGTTGATTGTTTTTGAGTCAATTCCCTGCTCCATTAACTCTGCGGCTATTCTGAAAGTCCGTGCAGAAGTGTTCTGATATCTGAAGCACCCTGTATCTGTTGAAATACCTGTATAAATACAATTTCTGAAATATTCGTTTGATTTGTAGCCCAAATCACCTGCAAGTTCAAAAATAATCTCGCAAGCGGCGGCTCTGTCCTCAACATAGGTGTTTTTTGCAAACAACGTGTTGGATGCGTGGTGATCAATACCTAAATCAACCTTATCACCGTATTCTCCCGAAATATCTCCCAGAAGTCGGGCATCTGCAACGTCAACTGCAACCACGAAGGGCTCCTTTACATCATCGTTTTCAAAGCCTTCTGTAATATACCTGAAGTCCTCGGAAATCTCGTCTGCGCAGAGGAACGCTCTCTTCTTACCCATTGCGCGCAAAACTTCACACAATGCAAAAGCGCACCCCAAGGTGTCACCATCGGGATGTTCATGTGAAAGTATAAGAAATTCCTCGTGGGAATTTATGAATTCAATACATTGTTTTTTATCTATTACCATAACTCCAGTCGGTGGTATTACCGCAGAAAATGTGCGGTAATACCATAGCCGTAACTCCTAATAATTATTCGTCATCGGAATTGCTTGAAATTTCCTCTAACTTTTTGACGATGCTCATCCCGTACTCGATAGAATCATCGGCAACAAATTTCATTTCAGGGGTTTTACGAAGTCCAAGTCTTTTGCCAACCTCACGGCGGATAAGACCTGTTGCGCCTGTGAGCGCCTTTGCAGCCGCCTTGGCAACCTCCATACCCTCGATTGCGCTGACGTACACCTTAACGTATGATGAGTCAGATGCAACCTCCGCACGGGCAATGCTTATGAGATGGTCAGAAACGCGTGGGTCTTTAAGTTCCCTTACGATGCTTGCAATCTCACGCTTGATGTCCTCGGCAGTTCTGTTCTGTCTATAAGTTCCCATATAGTCTCCTTTTAGGGTCGTTATTAATCCTTATACTCCTCAACGATGTATGCTTCGAGGATATCGCCCTCTTTGATATCGTTGAACTTTTCAAGACCTACACCGCACTCATAACCTGTTGCAACTTCCTTCTGGTCATCCTTGAAGCGCTTAAGTGAAGCAATTTCATCCTCAAACACAACGATACCGTCACGAACAACACGGATTTTTGAGTTTCTTGTAATTTTACCGTCAATAACGTAACAGCCTGCAATAGTACCTGCACTTGAAAGTTTAAATACGTCACGTACCTCTGCCTTACCCTGCTCAACGTCGCGGAACTTAGGAGCAAGCATACCCTTGATTGCTGCCTCAACCTCTTCGATGCAGTCATAGATAACGCGGTACATTCTCATTTCAACACCGTCACGCTCTGCATTAACCTCTGCAACTGAGTCTGGACGAACGTTGAAGCCTACGATAAGTGCGTTTGATGCGTTAGCAAGCATAACGTCGGACTCGTTAACCGCACCGACACCACCGTGAATAACCTTAACACGAACTTCCTCGTTCGAAAGCTTTTCAAGGCTCTGACGGACAGCCTCAACTGAGCCCTGCACGTCTGCCTTAACGATAACATTAAGGTCCTTAAGTGAGCCTGCATTGATGGAGTCAAAGAGGTTGTCAAGAGTAACCTTCTGCATTGAACGGAATTCCTCTTCCTTCATCTGACGCTTTCTCTGTTCAACAAGTTCACGGGCAAGCTTTTCATCAGATACACAGTCAAATGCGTCACCGCCAACAGGTACTTCTGCAAGACCTGTAATCTCAACGGGCACTGAGGGACCTGCTTCATCAACACGTCTGCCCTTATCGTCTGTCATAACACGGACTCTACCAACCGCAGTACCTGCAACGATGATATCGCCTGATTTGACTGTACCATTCTGCACAAGGAGTGTTGCAACTGGTCCGCGACCCTTATCAAGACGAGCCTCGATAACGATACCCTTACCTGCACGGTTGGGGTTAGCCTTAAGCTCTTTCATCTCAGCAACAAGGAGAACTGACTCAAGAAGTGTGTCGATGTTCATTCTTGTCTTAGCGGAAACAGGAACACAGATTACGTCACCGCCCCATTCTTCGGGGATAAGCTCGTGCTCTGTAAGCTGCTGCATAATCTTGTCGGGTGAAGCGTCGGGTTTATCCATCTTGTTGATAGCAACAACAACTGCAACACCTGCTGCCTTGGCGTGGTTAATAGCCTCAATTGTCTGGGGCATAATACCGTCATCTGCAGCAACAACAAGGATTGCGATATCAGTAGCCATAGCACCACGTGCACGCATAGCTGTGAAGGCTGCGTGACCGGGTGTGTCAAGGAAGGTAATATCCTGACCGTTAAGGTGTACTCGGTAAGCACCAAGGTGCTGAGTGATACCGCCTGCCTCGGTCTCGGTTACTGAAGTGTTCTTGATAGCGTCAAGAAGCGATGTTTTACCGTGGTCAACGTGACCCATAACACAAACAACCGGGCTACGGGGAAGAAGCTCTGCTTCGTTATCCTGATGGTCATCGATGATTCTGTCCTCGATGGTAATAACAACTTCCTTTTTAACCTTTGCACCAAGCTCAGTAGCAACAATTTCCGCAGTATCGAAGTCGATAACCTGGTTAACGGTTGCCATCATGCCGAGGCTGAAGAGCTTTTTGATAACCTCAGCGGCAGTTCTCTTGAGCATTGCGGCAAGGTCGCCTACGGTAATCTCCTCAGGAACTGTGATAACGAGAGTTTTCTTTGCGCGCTCAGCCTCAATTCTCTTGAGTCTTTCTGCCTCGCTCTCCTTACGTTTGGAGCGCATACCCTGCTGTTTTCTGTACTGCTGACTCTTCTGCTTGAGCTTCTGTTTGGTCTGTACGTTATCGTTTATTGAATGTACGGGAGCGATGTTTTCATAACGCTCGTTATACTTGTCAAGCTGAATATCCTCTGCACGTGTGTCAATCGTTCTCTTTTCGCCCTTTGTACGTGACTGCATGGGACCGTCACTCTTTTTTTCGTGCTTCTTGAATGGGTTAAGAGTGCTTTCACCGTGCTTTTTCTCTTGAGTCTTTTTAGCCTCTTCCTTCTTGGGCTCAGGCTTTTTGTCAGCCCTTTTATCCTGCTTCTTATCCTCAGGCTTTTTGCCCTCGCTTTTCTTAGCATTGTCAGGCTTTTTGTTATCCTGCTTTTTTTCTGCGGGCTGATTTGCCTCTTTTTTCTCGACGGGCTTCTTTTCCTCTTTCTTCTGCATTGCAAAATATGCATCAAAGGAAGCTACTGAATTATCCTGCGTAAGAACATCAAAAAGCACATCAAGCTCCTTTGTATCAAGTGCTGTTGATGACTTCTTGGGTTCATCGAAATATTTACCGAGAATATCTGAAATTTCTTTGCTCTGTAAACCGAAGTCTTTTGCAACTTCACTAACTTTGTATTTAGTTATCATGTAATTCCTCCCCGAACTTCTGAATTATTTTATTTGCAAATCCGGTATCTGTAACGGAAAAAACTGCTGATTTTTTTCCAAGGCTGATGCCAAACTCTTCCATACTTATTGGTGTACGGTAAACAGGAATGCTTTTGCCCTCATAGGAGCAGGCATGTCGCATTTCCCTTTCAAGACGTTCCGAAGCATCTGACGACAGGAACACAAGCTGTGCATCTGACGAAATAACAGATTCCTTCACAACGTCGTGACCGCAAAGCAGCTTGCCTGCCTTACGACACAGACCAAGAAAGCCTAAAACGTCTTTAGTATTCATTTTTGCCCCGGTCCTTTCATTTATCAAGCTCATTCGCCATAGCATCATATACGCTGTCAGGAATACTTGTTTCAAGAGCTTTTTCAAATCTCTTTGATTTGCGAGCCTTATCAAAGCAACTCTTATCCGGACAAATATATGCGCCTCTGCCTGATTTTTTGCCTGTCAGGTCAAGACTTATTTCACCCTCGGGGCTTTTGACTGCACGGATAAGCTCACGCTTGGGCTTCATCTCGTTACAGCCGAGGCATTTTCTCATTGGAATTTTCTTTTCTGCCATAAATTACCTCACGAATTCTGAGGGATGTAAAAGCCACTTTCAGGCTTGATGTCAATCTTCCAGCCTGTAAGTCTTGCGGCAAGGCGGGCATTCTGACCCTTGTTGCCGATTGCAAGTGAAAGCTGAGTATCGGGTACTGTTACGTGGCAGGCATTTTCCTTTTCCTCGTCGATTTCAACCTCAAGAACGTCTGCAGGAGCAAGTGCCGCTGCAATAAACTTTGCAGGATCTTCATCGTAAACAACGATATCGATCTTCTCACCGCCCAGTGACTCAACGATTGTGCCAACTCGAGTACCCTTAGGGCCGATACAAGCACCGATGGGGTCAACATTTTCGTCCTTGGAGCAAACTGCAATCTTTGTTCTTGAGCCTGCCTCACGTGCAACTGACTTGATTTCAACAATGCCGTCATAGATTTCGGGAACCTCTGTCTCGAAAAGTCTCTTCACAAGACCTGAATGAGTTCTTGAAATCATAGCCTTGGGACCCTTGGGTGTGTCCTTAACGCCCTCGATAAACACCTTAACAAGCTGACCCTCTTTGAGGACTTCGTCAGGAAGCTGTCTTGAACGGGGAAGTACAACTACTGCCTTGCCGATTTCAAGAGTAGCGTTACCTGTCTGGGGGTCAACACTCTGAACCTTACCTGTAACGAGCTCCTTCTGCTTTGACTCAAACTCCTTAAGCATAAGTCCGCGTTCTGCATCGTGAATGTCACCACGGATAACGTTCTTTGCAGTTGTTGCGGCAATTCTGCCGAACTGCTTTGTTTCAAGAGGGATTTCAACAATATCACCAACAAGAGCGTTCTTGTTGTACTTCTTTGCTTCTTCGGGAAGAAGCTCTGTAAACTCATTTTCAACTACCTCAACAACTGTCTTTCTGAGATAAACTCTGAGCTCACTCTTTTCGGGATTACAGTCAACGAAAACAACATCCTCGCCGCCGTACTCCTTACGCACTGATGTGATAATCGCTGCACAAACCTTTTCGAGAAGGTAATCCGCAGGAATTCCTCTCTCCTGCTCGAGCAATGCGATTGCCTCAAAAAATTCTTTGTTCTGATTTGTGGGCTTTGCCGCTTTACGTGCCATTTTTCCTACCAATCCTTTCATGTATGTTAAGTTCATTTTTAAACAATTATCAAAACGCGAGTCAATGAGATGTTCTACCCTACTGAAGAAAAACAGAAAGAGAACTACCCACCACCAAAAGCGTTGCTTTTGGTCCCCCTCCCTAGGGTTAGGGAGGTAAGGTTTCGCTATTTTTATTTATTTCATTATAGGCTAAAATTTCAAGATAGGGATGAGTGACGCAGATTTAGTGAATGCGGGCGTATAAAGGTACGTCACACAAACTAAATCAAGGTTATTCACTCAACACCTTACTAAACTAAAAATTCAAGATTGAGATGAAGAACGACGATTTAGGATGCGATGGCGTACAAAGATGCGTCAAGTGGGCTAAATCAAGTCAATCGCCCTATATTGGATTTTTACATTGGGAAGTCGTCCAATTTGACCCAAGCTATTTCCTTCTTTTCTGCTGTCATTGTAGTTTCATCCGGAAACTCAATTGTTACTGCACCTGATTCGCTGTAATCAATAAGAACACCCTTAAACTCGCGCTGACCCTCGTAAGGTCTTATAAGTCTTACAATAACCTTTTCGTCAATTGCACACTCAAAGTGGAAATCACGGGTGAGCTTGCGCTCGATACCGGGCGAAGAAACCTGGAGATTATACTGACGGTCAATAAGATTTGAATCGTCAAGGGGCTTGTCGAGAGCATGGCTCATATTGACACAATCCTCAATACCGACGCCATCCTCCTTGTCGATTATGATTCTCAGATAATAGTTAGCGCCCTCTTTCTCAAAAAGAACATCCCAGAGAACAAGGCCCAACTCCTCCGCCAGGGGCTCTGCAAGCTCCCACACGGCAGAAACTGTATTCTTTGCCAAAATAACACCTCTGATACAATAAATATGAGAGCAGGTTGCCCTGCTCTCACTCGTGTTTGTATTCGTACGATGAGAATATAACACATTCAATAAAATTTTGCAACCTTTTTTGTAAAAAATACTTACATTTTTTAGCCAATATTACTGTATTATATAAATATAGGGTTAATTTTCTTCCTCCCACGGTATAAATTCATTGTAAATAGCACAAATTTATGATATATTCCAATTAGTAGGTATTCTCAGAATGAGGTGATTTTTTGGCAAATATAGTTGTTGCAGGCTGTGGCCACGGCGGACTTGTTGCGGCAATAAAGCTTGTTGAAGCAGGGCACAAGGTAAGGGTATATGAAAAATCCCCCCGTGAGGAAATCGGACACCCCCAGAGTGATGCGTTTGATTATGATACCTTCACCTATGCAGATTTGCCTGTGGCACCCTATTTCAAGAGGGGCAAAAATGTTATAACCTTTGTGCCGCCAAATACGGACACAGAGCCGCTCACAATCCCCGCATTTGAAAATGATTCATATATAGTTGACAGAAAGGAGCTTATTCTGTACCTCGTTGAGATGGCAGAGGAGGCGGGTGCTGAAATCCTTTTTCAAAAGGAAATAAACGCACCTATCATCCTGGGCAACAGAGTGGCAGGTATCCGTGTTGACAATGACGATATATATTGTGATTTAGTTATTGATGCCTGCGGAGTAAACTCACCTGTCCGCAGTCAGCTGCCGGATTTTTTCGGAATAAACAGACCTGTCGGGAAGTATGATGTGGTTCACTCCTATCGTGCATATTTTGACAGAACCGAAGCTCCTGACCCTCGGCACAATTACCAATTATATCTTCAGGAGGACGGTACGGTAGGTTTTTCCTGGATGATCACGGAAATCGACAGAACAGATGCCCTCATCTGTCGATTCTATCGCCCTGATGACAACGAAATCCTCGAATCACTCCGCGGATTACAGGAGAAAAACCCGCAAATGGGTACAGATATGATTTACGGAGGTTGCCGTTCGGTTATCCCTGTCTGTCAGCCTCTCGCTATGCTTGTTGCAGACGGCTATGCCGCAATCGGTGACAGCGCATTTATGACAATCCCTGTTAAGGGCTCGGGTATAACATACTCTTTCAAGGCAGGTAAAATGCTTTCTGATTGTATACTCAAGGACACAGAGTGCTTCTTCGACACGGAGTCGCTATGGGAATATGAGCGAAGATTCTTTAAAGAGCTGGGTTTCGGTGCCTGTCATCTGGCAATAATTAAAAATATCCTGCCCTACCTTAAGGCGGAGCAGGTTGACGAGATTTTTCGATTGAACCTTATCAGTACCGACGAAATCAAGGATATTATGACCAATGCGGCGGATGTTATTTTCTCCGCAAAGGGTCTTGCCTCCCTGAGAGATAAAATACGCCTGGCCGGTGCCAATGCCGTTATCAAGGATATTCTGTCAAACATCGTGGTATGGATTGGTAAATTCTTTGTTATCGAAAGAGCCTTCCCTGCAAAATATGACAGGGATGATCTGCAGAAATGGGTTAAGCGATATAACGAATTCTTTGAATCCATCAAAAAGCCTGATTAATTTTTTAAACTATTCTGAAAAATGCTCCTGAAATCCGAAGATTTCAGGAGCTCTGCTTTATCCTACGTATTCAATCTGCTTTGCGCTTACCCAGCCACTTTTTCCGTTATACTGAACCTCAGCCCAGGATAAATCCTGATTGAAGTCAATTACATCTACGATTGCACCGTAAGGAATTTCCAATATAACAGTAGAGTCTCCACCGGATGTGCTTGGCTCAGAACGAAGATTAAGACCGTCGCTCATTTTCACCCTGTAATCGCCTGTCGGAATTTCCTCGTGGGTCTTGTAGGTTCCCTCGGGAACCTTATTTGTGGGGGTAATATTCTTCGCACTTACCCAACCCTCGTGACCGCCGTATTCAACGTAAGCCCAGGAATTGTCACCGTTGTATCTTACAACGTATACAAAATCATCGTAAGGAATTTCCTCTAAAACAGTAGCGTTGCCGCCTGAAGTACTTGGCTCACTACGTAAATTGAGTCCATCCTTCATAGTAACCTTGTGATAGCCTGTAGGCAATGACCTTACTGTGGTTGACTCGCTCTTCACGGGCTTGATATACTTTGCACTTACCCAGCCTGTGTATCCGTAATATGAAACGTAAGCCCAGGTTTTATCGCTGTTGTATGTACCGAAGTAAACGCTTTCGCCATAAGGAACTGCAATATATATTCTGGAGCCGTCTGTTGTGGGGTTACTGCGAAGATTGAGACCATCGCTCATTGTAATGGTATATTCTTCACCAAAAGTACAATCGGGATAATAGGGCTCCATTGCAAACAAGGTAGCATCCTCGTTTGTTCCCTGAAGGTAGTTAGCACTCATCCAGCCACGCTGACCGCAATATGAAACATATGCCCAGGTTGCGTTGCCGTTGTATCTGATAAACTGTACAACATCATTGTAGGGAACGTTGCTGTAAACGATTGTATCGCTTGTGGAAGGACCCTCACGAAGGTTAAGACCCTCCTCCATAGTGATTCTGAAGTTTGCAACATCTACCTGAACCAGATAGCGGGAATCCACCCAACCTTCTTTACCCAGATATTTTACGTAAACCCAGCTGGGATAGCTGCTTGAGTAACCCATTACAGACACCATATTAAGGTTGGAAATTGTAATGACCTTTTCTGAATCCTTAGTAGGCATTGAGCGGATATTAAGACCGCCCGATGCATAAACACGACGATATGTTACATAACCGTAGGAAACAAAGTGGTTGTCAACTACAACGACCGCCTCTTCAACAGGGTCTGTCTCTGCAACTGCAGTTTCATCTTCCGTTGTTTCTGCAACAGGAACATCTTCGGGCGGATAGTATCCCCCACCTCCGCCTCCGCCGCCGGAGAACAGAGAAATAACCAATATGAGTACAATAAGAACAAGCACACCGCCACCGACAGCAATGGGGATAATTATCTTTGAATTTGAGCTTTTCTTCGCAGGCACGGAAGCCGTATAATAATTAGGCTGTTGATTGTAATTAGGCTGCTGATTATAGTTAAGCTGTTGGTTATAATCGGGCTGAGCCTCGTAATATGGCTGCTGATTTACGTTCTGTGTCTGTGCATTTGCTTCGAAAACTGCACCGCACACGTTACACTGCACGGAATAATCGGGCAATGATGCACCGCATTTCGGACAATACATAAGCACACCTCTCTTATATAGTTTACAGAAAAAGAATAAGATAAATATACCCCAAAGTCAATACTCTGACAGGGTACACTATTACCTCAGAAAATTCCTTTGTTATACTTAAACTGACCGTAGAAAATTATAATCAGACCGATTATAAGGCTGATTACGGTTACTATCTTGGTGCTGTCAAGAAAAAATGACAGGATTCCGTCAAGGAGTATGCCCACGCCGATTACAAGAAGACCTGCACCCACCACTCTGCCATAGGGCTTGCGCGTTTCTTCGGTAATATTCTTGATGTGATATGAATGCATAAGCTCAATTTTACCGCACATTATCACTCCGCTGCAAACAATAAAGATTGCACCTATAAAAATAAGCAAAATATTCTCCATAAAGCACACCTTTCTTTTTATTTTCTGATAAAATTATAACACTATATAATTTCTTTTTCAATAAAAATCACCCGCAACTCCCGAGGGAATTGCGGGTTATCTGCATTGTGCATTAAATCAGAATGCGATTTTTTCTTCAATGTATTTTTCAAGGTCTGCAATGGGAAGTCGAACCTGCTCCATTGTATCTCTGTCACGTACTGTTACGCAACCATCTTCAATACTCTCAAAGTCGTATGTGATACAGAAGGGAGTACCGATTTCATCCTGACGGCGGTATCTTTTACCGATCGAACCTGCATCATCATAATCAACGTTGAATTTCTTTGAAAGGCTTGTGAAGATTTCTGTTGCCTGTTCATTGAGCTTCTTTGAAAGGGGAAGAATTGCACATTTGAAGGGTGCAAGTGTAGGATGAAGTCTGAGAACAACTCTTGTGTCGTTCTTTTCTGCATCAACAACCTCTTCGTCATAAGCCTCTGTAAGGATTGTAAGGAAAAGACGCTCAACACCCAGAGAGGGCTCAATTACATAAGGAATATATCGCTCGTTTGTTTCGGGATCAAAATAATCAAGGCTCTTGCCTGATGTATTGATGTGCTGTGTAAGGTCATAATCTGTTCTGTCAGCAACACCCCAAAGCTCACCCCAACCGAAGGGGAAGAGATATTCAAAGTCAGTTGTAGCCTTTGAGTAGAAGCAGAGCTCCTCCGGATCGTGGTCGCGAAGGCGGAGGTTTTCCTCCTTAATGCCGAGAGAGTAGTGCCAGTCACGGCAGAAGCCACGCCAGTATTCAAACCACTCAAGGTCTGTGCCGGGCTTGCAGAAGAATTCAAGCTCCATCTGTTCAAACTCGCGCACACGGAAAATAAAGTTACCGGGTGTGATTTCGTTACGGAATGATTTTCCGATCTGTGCAACACCAAACGGAACCTTTTTACGTGTTGTACGCTGAATATTTGCAAAGTTCACAAAAATACCCTGTGCAGTTTCGGGGCGAAGGTAAAGCTCGTTTTTACTATCCTCCGTAACACCCTGGAAGGTTTTGAACATAAGGTTAAACTGACGGATATCTGTGAAATCATGCTTACCGCACTGAGGACAGGCAATTGCATGCTCTTTGATATAATCCATCATCTGTTCATTTGACCAGCCTGCAACATTTGTGCCGTCAAAATCTTCAATAAGATTATCTGCTCTGTGGCGTGTTTTACACTCACGGCAGTCCATAAGAGGGTCAGAAAAGCCGCCAAGGTGACCTGATGCCACCCATGTCTGGGGATTCATAAGAATAGCGCTGTCAAGACCCACGTTGTAAGGATTTTCCTGAATGAATTTTTTGCGCCAGGCATTTTTGATGTTTGTTTTAAGCTCAACACCGAGGGGACCGTAATCCCATGTGTTGGCAAGACCGCCGTAAATCTCGCTACCGGCGTAAACGAAGCCTCTGCCCTTACAGAGAGCAACAAGCTTTTCCATAGATTTTTCTGTATTCTTCATATCTATCTCCCTTTTCTACGAAAGATTTTGCATATCAATTGTGAATTATATCACAGATTTTTTTAATAATCAACATTTTGCACAAATTTATATAGGTTTTATTGTAAACTTTAACTTGACAGAAGTTTATGGTTATTGTAAAATGATAAATTGTAAATTTATGTTTTAAACTATCGACAGAAATGAGTGTGATTATATGCATTGGTCAGAAATGATTGCCGACCGCATTATCAAGCGCAATCCCGATAAGGAGGAATACGTCTGTGCTGCAGGTATCAGCCCCTCGGGCTCAATCCACATCGGTAACTTCCGTGATATTGCAACAAGCTACTTCGTAGTACGCGCCTTAATCAAAAAGGGTAAAAAGGCAAAGCTTCTTTTCTCCTGGGACGAGTTTGACCGCATGAGAAAGGTGCCCGTTAACGTTGCTGCTATTGACAGCGATATGGAAAAATATATCGGCTGCCCCTACGTTGACGTTAAAAACCCCTTCGATACAGAAGAAAAGACTTATGCTGAATACTTTGAGCACGAATTTGAGCGTTCAATCGTCAAGTTCGGCATTGATATGGACTACCGCCATCAGGCAGCGATGTACCGTAGCGGTAAATACACAGAGCACATCCTTCATTCACTCAGAAAGCGCGGTGAAATTTTCGATATACTCGCAAGCCACCGTACACAGCCCGTTCAGGAAGGTGAGCGTGAAAGCTACTACCCCGTAAGCATATATTGCTCAGAGTGTGGAAAGGACACAACAAAAATTGTTTCACTCAGCGATGATTGCACAACTGCGGAATACACCTGCCAGTGCGGTCACAAGGGTAGCTTTGACTTCACAAAGGACTTCAACTGCAAGCTTGCCTGGAAGATTGACTGGCCTATGCGTTGGATGTATGAGGGTGTTGACTTTGAACCCGGCGGAAAGGATCACGCAAGCCCCCACGGCTCCTACGATACAAGTAAGGATATTGCAAAGAAGATTTTCGGTTACGAGCCTCCTCTTTTCCAGGGCTATGAGTTCATCGGTATCAAGGGCACAACAGGTAAGATGTCCGGTTCATCAGGTCTTAACCTTACACCCGAAACACTTCTTAAAATTTACGAGCCTGAAGTAATCCTCTGGCTCTACTCGAAAACAGAGCCCCTTAAGGCTTTCGACTTCTGCTTTGATGACGGTATTCTCCGTCAGTACTTCGAATTTGACAAGATGTACAACGCTGTTAAAGACGGCACAGCAAATGAAGCACAGAAGGATATTATGTACAACACCACAGTTGGTGACAGAGTGCTCAACACAGTTCCCATGAGTCTTCTTGTTCAGCTTGGAAGTGTTGTTGACTTCAACATCCCTATGCTTGAAACTGTTTTTGAAAAAATCGGCACTCCCTACAAGCAGGCAGAATTCAATGACAGACTCGGCAGAGCAAAATACTGGCTTGAAAACTGTGCACCCGACCAGGTTAACCGCCTTCGTGCAGGCAGAAACTGGGAGGTATATAACACCCTCACGGATGAAGAAAAGAAAGAGGTTGAAATCCTTTTCAATTACATCAAGACGGGTGGCTACGACCTTGACGAGCTTAACAAAAAGCTCTACGCAATCCCGAAGGAAATCTTCGGTGAGGATATGGACGAAAAAGCACTCAAGGGTGTTCAGGGTACCTTCTTCAAGAATATTTACAAGCTCCTTATTGACAAGGAAAAGGGCCCTCGTCTTTACTTATTCCTTTATGCTATTGACCCTCAGAAGTATGTAGGTTTGCTTGACTTCTCTTATGAGAAAACTGCTGAGGAGGCAAAGGCAGAAGAGGATGCAAAGGCAGCTGCTGCCGCTGTTGAGGAAAACGAGGACAAGCACGTTTACGGCGAGCCCGATGCTTTTGTTCCCTTTAAGGAAGAGCAAATCAGCATTGATTACTTTGAAAAGCTTGACCTCAGAGTTTGCGAAATCGTTAAGGCACAGGAAATCAGAAAGTCACATAGTTGTCTTAAGCTTACACTCAACGATGGTAGCGACAAGCCCAGAGTAATCGTTTCATCAATCAAGAGCGAATACACTTGCGAACAACTTGTCGGTAAGAAGATTATCGTTATCGCGAACCTTGAGCCAGCAAGACTTACCGGTGTTGAAAGTCAGGGTATGCTCCTTGCAGCGACAAACGGTGCTTGCGGTTGTCAGGTAGTGTTCCTTCCCGACTGCGTTCCTGCAGGTACACAGATTAAATAATTATGATTAGATTTGAGAATGTAAATACGGAAACATTCTCCTCGGTCTATGAAAAAATGTGCGCGACGTTCCCTTATGAGGAACGCCGCGATTTCACCGACCAGGCAGACTGCTTAAAGGACTCACGTTTTAACTTTTTTGAGATATACGACAATGATGTTGCCGTCGGATTTGTTTCCTTGTGGGATTTATGTGAATTTGTGTTTATTGAGCACATAGCAATTGACCCTGACAAACGCTCAGGAGGTTACGGCTCAAGGGCAGTTGACCTTGTAAAGGAAACCTACAAAAAAACTGTTATTCTCGAGGCGGAAGCACCTGAAACAGAACAGCAAATCAAACGAATCAGGTTTTATGACCGTCTTGGCTTCAAAGTAAACGACTACCCCTACGAGCAGCCCTCGTACCACGGTGGTGAGGGTGTGCCGTTACTTATTTTGAGCTATCCTGATTTGATTACCGAAGCTGAATTCCAGAACTTCCTCACAAAAACACGAAGCAGTGCATATAAGAATTCGGGTGATATCAGATGAAAACACATGCACAAAAAATTGCCGTAGCGTCTATGCTTGCCGCACTTGTTTGTGTGGCAACAATGATAATCAAAATTCCCACACCCCTTAAGGGCTATGTGAATCTTGGAGATTGCATGGTTCTGCTTTGCGGTTCAATGCTTTCCCCTGCTTATGCATTTTTAGCCGCCGGTATCGGTTCTGCACTTGCAGACGTGTTATCAGGCTATATGATGTACGCACCCGTAACCTTTTTAATCAAGGGCTTGATGGCTCTTGTTATTGTTTTTCTTTTCAGATTTATTAACAAAAAAGGGTTAAAAGAACCCACCAAAATACTTCCGCTGATTACGGCAGAAGTAATTATGGTAGGCGGATACTTTATATTTGAGGGTGTTCTGTACGGCTTTGCCCCCTCCGCGGCAAATATTCCCGCAAATGCAATTCAGGGCGTTGCAGGAATAATCTTCGGCTTTGTTCTTATAAAGGCGTTTGAGAAAATTAAGCTGTTTAAATAATAGCAAAACCTCGGCATGATAATCTGCCGAGGTTTTTGAATGTATTTTTCGATATATTGCTTCGCAATTCGATATTTTTATCTTGCGATAAAATCGATATATTTTCTTGCAGAAAATTCGAAAGGATTTATATCGAGATACGCCAACTAACTGTTAAAACCAACTTAATATATCATATCCGCCGTTGTCCAGCTTTTGAGAACTTCTTTCTGGTCGGCGGCTTCTTTTTTTGCGCCTTCAAGGTCGTGGTCGCGGTAGTTACCGCACTCAACTGCGCTTACCCCCGGAACCTCGCCCTCAAAGTTTTCTATAAATTCAAGTGCTTCCTGAGTGAGCTTCAATGCCTCACCGTGTGTCATACCGGTTGTAAGAAAGTAGAAGCCTGTACGACAACCCATAGGCCCGAAGTAAATTATATTATCCTTGAATTTACTGTTGCGCACAAAGGTTGCAAACAGATGCTCAACCGTGTGAATTGCGCCTGTTTCCATAACCTCCTCAACATTGGGACGACGTGTTCTGATATCGTAAGTAATAACATTACCGTCAATACGTGAAATGTACATACCCCGCTGAAGCTTTGTGTGGTCAACGGTAAAGCTGTCAATTTTTTCCATATTACCATTCTCCCTTAGTTTATTTACTGTATTCTTTTCTTTTCGTAAGTATTTAAAAAACGTGCTGAGAATTTCCTTGCACTCTTTTTCCATATATCCGCCCTCATAGGGTGGTGTATAGCTGAAGCCACATTCAAAAAGGTTGGTTACGGAACCACAGGCTCCGTTCTTGTCGTCGTAAGCACCGAATGTAACCTTCTTGAATCGTGCATTTATTATGGCACCGGCACACATAGGACAGGGCTCGAGTGTGACATACATTTCACACTCCCACAGCCGCCAACCGCCAAGCCTTTTACAGGCTTCGTCAATAGCCTGAATTTCCGCGTGACACAGAGCATTGCGCTCCTCCTCGCGGCAATTACGACCTCTGCCGATTATTTTATCACCGATTGTGACAACTGCACCAACAGGAACCTCACCATTCATGGCGGATTCCTTTGCAAGGCGCAGAGCCTCGTTCATAAACTCCTGCTTCATATCAATAATTCTGCGGAGTTGTTGTGAGAGTTGTCAGCGCCTGAATAAGGTAAATCACGGTCATTATGATTATTGCGGGGCTTGTAACAAACTTCGCAAATTTTTTGCCGAAGGTAATGGGCTCATTTCTGTTATCAACCTTGATGAGAGCAAAATCCTCATCCTTGTACTTTTTAAGGTAGAAATACAGTGCAATTACACCCAGAAGAATTAATCCGATAGTACAAGCGTAATAGAACACATTACCCGCATCCTCGCTGATATAAGACACAAGCACGGATGATATACATGACAAAGAATTATTAAGCCCGTGTATAATAACCGCAGGCCATATACTGCCTGTAACAACTACAGAATAGCCAAAGAACAGACCGCAGATGAACGCAAAGGAAATCTGTGCCGCATCACCGTGGAAGATACCAAAAATGTATGCTGATGCGAGGATTGCAAAAGCATTGCCGAACTTACGCATAGGAGTCATAAGAATACCGCGAAGTGAAATCTCCTCAATAAGGGCAGGCATTATTGCGGTTGCAAGGAACAGCGTAACAATATCAAAAACATTCTGCGGGTCTTCAAGGGTGTTGTAGGTCGAGTAGATTCCGAAGCCTTCAAGGATGGTGAGCAGGGCAGATGAAATATAGTTTGCAAGCATACATCCGCCGAGACCTATGGGAATGATAAGTAATGTTTTCTTCCAATCCTTCGGCCCGCTGAAATCAAGCGGGATTGATTCCTTTGGTTTGTTTTCAAGCTTTAACGCTTTACCGTTACCCATATTGTCCAGGGTCTTTTTAAGCGCGAAAAAGCTACCGCCGACAACAATAAGTGTATAGAGCATATTTATAAGCGACATTCCCACAAGTGAGCCGTCATAGATTTTTGACACACCGTCAATAAGGAATAGCATTGAGAAAAGAAATGCAAGACCATAGCAGATGAGTGCAGCTATACCTGACACGTTACCTACCTCACGGTATTTTTTCTCCGCCTCACGACGTGCCGCAGCCTTCCTCTGCTGTTCCTCGTAGTAAGCATTGTTAATCACGCCACCCATCATTGGATTGCCGTAATGATACTGAGGAACACCCACCACCTGACTGTTATAATAAACAGCTGCCGGAGACTGCTGAACAGGAGGGTTCACGTAATAAGGGTTAGTCTGCACAGGTGCACCGTAATACTGTGGCTGTGGTGTATACACAAGTACAGGCTGCTGAGGCTGTACACTGTAGCCGACAGGTACAAAGCCCTGAGGATATTGCGGAGCAAAGGCACCCGTCTGCTGAGACTGTGCCCCCACCGGCTGTTGAAGCACAGGCTGATCCACCGATGATACTTCAGGCTGATGTGCCTGAGCTACAGGCATTGCATCCTGTGCGGCAGACTGCTCCGGGGCAGGGTTTACCTCTGCAGGAGCTCCGTTACCGTTATAAATATTGGGATTATTATCCATAATTTTCCCTTTCCTAACATTTTGAATTTTTATTAAAAAATTATATCAACTTTTAAAATAAATATCAACAGATAAATTGTGTATATAAAATGAATTTTTACAATATGTAGTGTTGCGAAAAAAATAAAAACAATGTATAATTTTGTTATCAATATTTAAAGGATGGTTTTACCATGGAGAAGAAGGTTCACAAGCTTTTGATTGCAGGCGAGGAATACCGTATCGTTTCCGACGAAAGCGCAGAATATATGCAGGAGCTTGCTCACGAGCTTGACACTAAAATGACAAGCATTTTAAGAGGAAGCAGAGTTTCAACAACCCAAGCGGTTATCCTCGTTGCTTTACAGTATGCCGACGAGGCCGCAAAAAACAGTGGTAATGCAGACAGCCTCCGCTCACAGCTCAAATCATACCTTGAGGATTCGGCACAGGCAAAGAGCGAGCGTGATTTCTACAAGCGTGAGCTTGAAAGACTTAAGGCAGTATCCGAGGCAGAAGAAAATAACACTGCAGGCAGACTTTGGTGAACACTATGGAAATGAAAATAA
>JAZNLJ010000035.1:0-2042 GCA_045579005.1 Acutalibacteraceae bacterium
TAGCAGATGTTAAAGCCCAAACAGGCTTTGAGGCAAGGGTTCTTGACCTTGGCGGTGGCTATGGCGTAAGGTACACAGAAAACGACCCTGTAATTGATATTGAAGATAATATCCGTCAGGTTGCAGAGTTTGTTAAAGCAAAGTGTGCAGAGCTTTCTCTCAGCGTTCCTGAGGTCCATATGGAGCCGGGCAGAAGCATTGTTGCAGATGCCGGCATCACACTCTACAGAGTCGGCAATGTAAAGCGTATAGAAGGCTATAAAAACTATGTTTCCATAGATGGCGGTATGACCGATAACCCACCCTATGCTCTATATGAATCAGCGTACACAGTTGTTGCTGCAGATAAGGCAGAAGAGAAATGCGATTTCCTTTGCGACCTTGTAGGCAGATGCTGTGAAAGCGGAGATATTATTCAGCCGAAAATAACGCTTCCCGCATCAGTAAAAAGGGGAGACCTTATTGCAGTGCTCACCACAGGCGCTTATAACTATTCAATGGCTTCCAACTACAACAGAATTCCTAAGCTACCTGTTATTATGGTAAATGGTAATGATGATTATGTTGCAGTAAAAGGCGAAACATTAGAGGATATAATAAGAAACGATATGTAAACAAAACCCCCGAAGGAAAATCCTTTGGGGGTAAGTTATTATCGCCTCATAGCTTTTCCTATAGATACGATACCTGTTATGCTCAATACAATAGAAAAGCCTGTGAGCAATCCCGATACAAAATCCTTGAATTCAGAACCACCTAATAGCTGTGATAGTGCGAGTAGAGCAACACCCATAACAATTATCAGGAACGAATAAATGAGTTTGTTCTGATTATCAAGCTCCTGCACTCTTTTTAAGAGAAACAATATTCTTTTATCATCTGTGCTGTGGGTTTCAATTTCTTCATCTGCTCCGTCTATAAGCTGTGAGAGGGTAGTGTCAAGCTCGTGGCACAGTGCTTCTATTATACTGTAATCAGGCATACATATACCGTTTTCCCATTTTGATACGGTTTTATTTGATACACCCAGTTTTTCCGCAAGTTGAGCCTGTGTGAAATTTTTCTCTTTCCTTTTCTGTGCTATGTATTTACCAATTTCTTTTTGATTCATAACATCATTCCTTACTTTGGTTTTGTTTGGTGCTTCTTTGTGCCCAATTACGCTTATATTCTCCGATAGGTGTAAGCTCGTCTGTTACATTTCTTTCAAAGTTTGAGCAGCCAATTAGTATTTCAATAAGTATATTCACATGCGGACTTTTGGAAGCTCCGTAACAAAATGTTGCAGTAGAGTCTTGTGTGTGGTCTGTGTGGGAGTATATTGTTACGTGGTAGCCGCGAGGTTGCCAAACATCTTTTATTAAACATACATGACCGTTAGTGGCACATAGTGGTATATTGTAGATAGCATACTCCAAATGAGTATTAATTAAGTTTATTTGGTATTCAGTTAGTGCAATTTCAGCTTGCTCGAAATACATGTGTTCTTCGTACCACTGACCATCTATTGATGGCAATACATCGTATGCTGAAAAATCCAATTCATCTAAAGGCAAATCACGAAATTGGCTTAACAGAACATTATCGGGTGTCAAAACAAATATAAACTCATCTAACCCATTAGCGATTTCCAATTTTATTGTGTATTCTACATCTTCTATTACAAATTTAGGTTCTTTAGCGACCCATTCTTGAGCTTGGCTTGAGCCTTTTGGGTGTGTACAAGAGTTAAGTATAAGTATAGCAGAGAAAGCTAAGCATAGCAACCTTATTAGTTTTTTCAATTCTTCCGCCTCCTGAGAATAATTCTACAAGATAATGAAAAATTAAAAACCCCTCAAAAAGCGAATTTGAGGGGAATATATGATGTTTACTTCTTCTCAGCAATAAATGCTCTGAATAGGGGGAGGCAGGCATCAAAAAATGCCTTGTAGCTTTCGCAATAGTTTCTGTCTTCTCGTGTTCGTTTACAGCCACCACTACGGCACAGAGCAAAATATTTGCATTTTTTGCACTCATCGCTTACAGCAATGCTCTCTCTT
>JAZNLJ010000036.1:0-14889 GCA_045579005.1 Acutalibacteraceae bacterium
GAAGTCGATGAAAAAGTAATTAACTAAAATTAAAAGGGATAGATAACCTGTAGGTTATCTATCCCTTTGTTTTATTTTACCTCATAGCCTTCATCAACAATCGCTTTGATTAAAACATCATCGGCAACGTCTTTAGTGAGTATTACTGTTGCTTTGTTTTCGGTGTGACTTGCAACGGCACTCTCTACACCGTCAACAGCGGTTAATGCCTTTACAACGTGAGCTTCGCAGCGGGGACACATCATACCCTCAACGTTAAATGTCTTTTCCATAATATCATTTCCTTTCTTTTCCTCTGTATCGGTATGAACAGGGGGAATTGTTTTCTTGTCTGAAACAAATTTTGATTTAAAAAATCTTAACCTTAAGGCATTTGTAACAACACAAAGTGAGCTCATACTCATTGCTGCAGAGCCAATCATCGGTGTAAGTTTAAGTCCAAGGGTGGGGTAAAATACACCCGCCGCAAGGGGAATACCGAGCATATTATAGAAAAATGCCCAGAACAGGTTGATTTTAATATTGCGCATTACCGCCTTGCTCAGCTCGACTGTCTTTGCACCGTCAAGGAGCGTGTTGTTTATGAGCACAATATCTGCCGAGTCAATGGCAATGTCAGTACCGGCACCTATTGCAATGCCCACGTCTGCGCTGACAAGGGCGGGGGCATCGTTAATGCCGTCCCCGAAGAATGCAACCCTGTGACCTGCTGTTTTCAGTTCTCTTATAATACGTTCTTTGTCGGCAGGTAAAAGCTCTGAGTATATTTCATTAACACCTGCTTTTTTGCCTATGAATTCAGCGGAGCTTTTGTTATCCCCTGTGAGCATAACAACACGCTTGCCCCATTTCCGGAAAAGCTCTATTGCCCTGATACTGTCCTCGCGCAGAGTATCAGCAATGGCAACTACGCCAATAACCTTACTTTCGCTTGCAAAAATAAGGGGAGTTTTACCTTGTGAGGAGTATTCGGATATTATTTGTTCAACATCAGAACAATCAGTATTGTTTTCTTCAATAAACCTTTTGTTACCTGCATAATATTTCTGATTGTTTATAGTTCCACGTATACCCTTGCCTGCTACTGCTGAAAAATCCGTGACCTGATGTAAGGCAAGATTTTTGGTTTTTTCACGCACGGCAAGGGCAACAGGGTGTTCACTGCCTTGCTCCAAAGAACCGCATATTTTAAGGAACTCCACCTCAGATAAACCTTGCTCTACAACGCAAATGTCACTCACACTCATTTTGCCCTCGGTTACCGTGCCTGTTTTGTCAAGAACAATAGTATCAACGCTTCCTGCAGCTTCAAGGGCGGTTGCAGATTTCACAAGAATGCCGTTTTCTGCCGCCTTTCCCGTACCCGCCATAATGTCTACGGGTGTTGCAAGACCTAAGGCACATGGACAGGATATAACAAGCACGGTAATGGCAAAAGAAAGTGCGCTTTCAAGCTCTGCACCCGAAACCAGCCATATTATAAATGTAATGACAGAAATAACAAGCACAACGGGAACGAATACACCGCTTACCTTATCTGCAAGTCGGGCAATTGGTGCTTTTGTTGCACCTGCTTCATCAACAAGCCGTATTATCTGTGCAATGGTTGTGTTTTCTCCAACTCTTGTGGCGGTCATATAAAATGTACCGTTTTTGTTAAGGGTTGCGGATATAACTTTGTCGCCAACACCTTTTTCAACAGGAAGCGATTCACCTGTAACTGCCGATTGGTCAACGTAGCCGTTTCCCTCGGTAATTGTGCCGTCAACGGGTATCTGTTCACCGGGGCGGATTATAACAATATCACCCTCAGCTATGTCAGAAGCATCAACGGTTATTTCTTTATCGTTCTTTATAATGCTCGCTGTTTTGGGTGCCAGGTCAATAAGTTTAGAAAGTGCATCGCCTGTTTTACCTTTTGCCCGTGTTTCAAAATATTTTCCCACGGTAACAAGGGTAAGTATCATAGCACAGGACTCAAAATAAAGCTGGTGTGAATAGTGGGTCACTATGTCCGTATTGCCCTGCGGAGCCCAACAGGCCATCATAAATATTACAAACACACCATAGAGAAATGATGCTCCCGATCCCACCGCTACAAGGGTGTCCATATTAGAAGCCCTTTTAATCAAGCCCTTAAAACCAGAAATATAAAATTTGCGGTTGATTACCATAACGGGTATGGTGAGAAGTAATTGTAATATGGAATTGATAAGCGGATTTTCTGTGAGGATTTCCGGCATGGGCAGGTGAAACATATTACCCATTGCAACATACATAAGCACCAGGAGGAAGATTGTTGACGCAGTAAGACGGTTTTTCATAGCCTTTATCGTCTTGCGGTCATTTTCCTTGCGCTCTTCCCATTGAGCTTTTAAAGTGGCTTTTTTGTAACCTGATTGGGGAAATGCACCATAGCCGATGTCTGTTATTGCATTTATAATTTCCTTTTCCGTTGTAACTTCATTATCAAAGGTAACAATGAGCTGTTGCGCTAACAGATTTACCTCTGCCTGTTGTGTTCCCTGTAGCCTGCAAGCCGCTTTTTCTACATTTGCCTGACAGGCGGCACAGGTCATACCCGTTACGCGGATTTTTTCTGTTTGTATAGCCATTTTTCACCTCATTAATTTTTGTAAAACTGACACAAGCTCATCAATTGTTTCGTCCTTACCGTTTTTTATATCATTAGCTACACAGGTGAGGATATGGTTGCTTAATAATTCCTTGTTAAAGGCATTGAGTGCTGCGTTTATTGCACTCACCTGTATAAGAATATCTGTACAATATGTATCGTTTTCCACCATATTACGGATTCCGCGCACTTGACCTTCGATTCTGTTAAGCCTGTTTATAAGACTTTTGAATTCCTCGGGGGAGCGCTCCTTTTTCTTTGTGCTGCCACAATTACAGTTTGTCATATAATTACCTCCATATACCCCTGGGGGGTATATCACTATAATAATATTAAAAGAGATTTTTGTCAATAAAACAAACTGACGGCTATCAAAATAGATTAGCCGTCAGCTTGTTTTATCAATAATTAAATTACTTTACAAATTCGCTGTAGATAGCGTTGAGTGCCTTTTCATAGTCAACCTCGTCGATACCTACGATAATGTTGAGCTCACTTGAGCCCTGGTCAATCATTCTGATGTTGATATCGCCCTCGGCAATAGCCTTGAAGAGTCTGCCTGCAGTACCCTTTGAGCCTGCCATACCGCGACCAACAACAGCAATAAGAGCAATACCACCGTTTACTGTGATTGAGTCTGCCTTTGTTCTGCGCTGGATGTCGTTAATGATGGCATCCTTGTTTTTGAGGAAGTCTGCATCGTTAACAACAACTGACATTGTGTCAATGCCCGAGGGAAGGTGCTCGAAGCAAAGGTTGTAGTTCTCAAGTACCTCAAGAACATTTCTGCCGAAGCCAACCTCAGAGTTCATCATATCCTTTTCGATTGCAATAACTGAGAAGCCCTTCTTACCGGCAACACCTGTGATAACTGTGGAAACCTTATTTGACTCAACAGAGGGAACAATCATTGTGCCGTTGTCCTGAGGAGCATTTGTATTGCGGATGTTAATCGGGATACCCATTTCACGTACGGGGAAGATAGCATCCTCGTGCATAACCGTTGCACCCATATACGAAAGCTCACGGAGCTCTGCATAAGTGATTGTTTCGATAACCTTCGGGTCGTTTACGCATCTTGGGTCTGCCATGAGCATACCTGAAACGTCTGTCCAGTTTTCGTAAATGTTAGCCTTGATTGCTCGTGCCACAATTGAGCCGGTAATATCACTACCGCCACGTGAGAAGGTCTTGATTGTGCCGTTGGGCATTACACCATAGAAACCGGGGATAACTGCGTGCTCGTGCTTTTCAAGAATAGCAGTGAGTTCCTCGTTTGTCTTCTCGGTGTCGAGAGTGCCGTTATCCTTAAAGAAAATGCCGTCCTCAGCATCGATGAAATCATAGCCGATGTAATTTGCAAGTACGATTGAATTGAGGTACTCACCGCGTGATGCAATATAGTCACGGCCTGCGTGGTGAACAATAGCATTCTTGATGCGGTCAAATTCAGGCTGAAGCCAAAGCTTGATACCAAGATCCTTGATAATGCCGTTGTAACGGTCCTCAATAAGCTTGAATGCATCATCGATAGGCTGATTAGCTTTAACAAGCTTGTAGCAATCGTAGAGCATATCGGTAACCTTGATGTCGTCAGAGTATCTTTTGCCCGGGGCAGATGCAACAACGTATCTGCGCTCAGGCTCCGCCTTGATAATAGCGGCAACTTTTTTGAACTGTTCGGCATCGGCAAGAGAGCTGCCACCGAATTTAAGTACTTTTACCATAATAAATCATTCTCCTGTGATGTGATGGGGAACTAATTGACCTTTTAATACCACTATATACTATCATTTGAAAAATGTGTTGGCAACAGGAAAATGTGTTTTTGGGAAAAGTTCTATTTATTATATAGTTTTTACAAAATGGAAGGCTATATCTTGTGCAAAATTCCCATGTTTTTTAATTCCGTGTCGTTGTTGATTTTAGATACGGTTAATGGTATAATTCCATAAGTGTCATATGAGAGGGAGAATGATATGATAAGAATAGCTGTGTGTGAGGATGATGTTGAGGTTCTTGACAAAATATGTCATATTATAGATGAAAATTTTCAACGTGAGCACATTACGCTGAAATTCACTTCCGCTGAGGAGGTTCTTGCGTATATTGATGAATATGGTGCCACATCAATCAATATTGTGGTGTCCGATATCGAATTGCCAGGTGAAAACGGTGTGGAAATGTCTGCGATGCTCAGAATAAAGTGTCCCGATATGCAGTTTGTATTTGTAACAAACTACACCGATTATATAGAGGACGTTTTTGGGGTAGACCCTGTTTACTACATATTGAAGCCGGTTAAAAAGGAAAAACTTGTTGAAGCACTCGATAAAGCAATTGCACGTATTGAAAAGAATAACGAGCAGTGTATTACAATTATGCGTAACACAAAGCTTGTTCGCATAAACCAGAAAGAAATTATATATGCTGAAAGCGACAGACGAGCAATAAATCTGCATCTGTATGATTCTTCTGTGCACTTCAATATGAAACTTGACGAACTGGAGGAGAAACTTCCCGAAAATTTTCTTAGAGTGCACAAAAGCTACCTTGTGAATATGAATTGTATCGGTAGTATATCCAATAACAAGCTTATTTTGCTTTCCGGTGAAGAAATACCTGTTGCAAAGGCAAAATATTCCGATGTGAAGGGTAGTATTCTTAAATATCTGAGGGATAAATTATGACAGAGAATATAATAGCTGTATTGGATATGGCTTCATTACTGTTTTTCGGCATAATAATCGGCCACAGCTTCAATAAATCGCTTGAACCCAGATTTAACCGCCTTGTGAATATCGGTGTGCTGACAGTCGTAACTACAGGTGTCAATTATTTTATGACGTATTCACAATTGGGTGCTTCGCTTATACCCGATTATGGCGACAGGATGAGTATAAAGGCGATTTTCCTTATGGTCTTCTGGTGTGTGTTTGCTGTTGCTTTTTATAAAGATAAATTTATCAAGAAGGTCAAGACATACGTTTTTATGCAGATATTCATTGCTGTGTCCGAGATTTTTCTGGGTGCGGTTTTTTCAGGGGTTCTGGGCAAGACGGCTATGGAACTTCAGTATGGTGGTCTAAAGGAAAGAATTGCAATGTTTTGTATGGCGATTATGGAATACCTTATTGCGGGTATCGGCGTGTACGTTGTCTGCAAGAGAAAAAACCTGAAAATTCCCGATTCAGCGTTTGCTACATTTGGCGGTATCATTTTTGTAGCTTGTGTAATGGTTGGCTTTGTTGCTAACAGTAATGCAACGAATAAAGATAAACCCACTATAGTATTACTTATCCTCTCCCCAATGTTTCTGGTGGTGTTGTGCTTCCTGCTTTACAGAGTTATGCGTAAGCTTTCGGAGAAGGAACAGCTTGAGCAGAGACTTGCGATGATGGACAATATCAAAAGTATAGAGCTGGCATATCAGACTCAGCTCAACGATAAAGCGGAGCTTCTGCGTAGATTTCGCCACGATTACAAGGGCAACGTTGAAACACTAAAAGGTCTGATCTCTTCAGGTGGGGCGGAAGGCACGGAAAAAGCTGTTGAGCTTCTTGAAAGTATGTCACAAAAAATTGAAGCTACCTCGGTTAAAAAGTTTTCGGATAATGTGGTTGTCAACACGGTGCTTTCATCGGTCAGTGAGTCTGCTTTGAGGGTGGGTGTCACTTTAGATGCGGTTGTGAACGTGCCACGTGAATTAACGGGAATTGAGGTTATCGACCTTAACTGTCTGTTTGTGAATATGCTTAACAATGCTGTTGAGGCTTGCGCTAAGCTTCCTGAGGGACAAGACAAAACCGTTAAAATCAGAGCAGGTGTGAAGGCGGGCTTTCTGATTATTAAAACCACAAATGCTTATACCGAAATGGTTTCTGGTGAAAATGGTTTCGTGCAAACAACAAAGGATAATAAAACAGAGCACGGTATCGGACTTGCGCTTATCAGGACTGTATGCAACAAATACGAGGGCGAGTTTTCCTTTGAAGCAGATAATGGTATCTGTACGGTAACTGCAGGAATTAAATTTAAATAATAAAAGGCGACGTTTCTTAAAAAAACGTCGCTTTTTTGTCAGATTTTTCATTAAATATTCTTGTATCAACACTCCATAATAATAGAGCAAACGCAAAATGAATGTGAAGGAGTGGAAATGAAATGGCTTCAAGCAACAAGAATGCAGTAGAGACAGCAAACGCAAAGCAGATTCTTAACAAGGTTAAGATGGAGGCAGCTCAGGAAGTAGGCGTTGACCTTAAGCAGGGTTACAACGGCGACCTCACATCTCGTCAGGCAGGTTCTATCGGCGGTCAGATGGTTAAGAAGATGATTCAGGCTTATGAGCAGGGTAATTCTAATAGCTAATTATACCCACGAGTAATTTCTGAAAACATTCTTTGACTTTTTTCAAAGAAAAAAGCTATTCAGCCCACAGGACTGAATAGCTTTTGTTTATTTAGAAGTTGTTGTAATCTGTTGTGGGGGGTGGCGGTGGTGCCATAGGCGGTGTCTGAGGAGCCTGAGGAGCAACAGGTGCCGCGGGAGCCTGAGGAGCAACAGGTGCTACGGGAGCCTGAGGTGCAACAGGTGCTACAGGGGACTGAGGTGCATAGGGCTGAGTCTGACCGGGAGCCTGCGGTGCCACGGGAACCTGAGGCGCGTAGGGCGCGTTCTGCGATGTGAAACCGGGTGCTCCGAAACTGTTTGCACCTGCAAGTGAAAGTGCTGTAGTGATTTTTTTGGGAAGGTCATTCTGACCGATGCAGCCGATGATGCCTGTAATAAAAGGAATCCAGCAGAAGAACCAGCCAACTGCCATTGCAACAATTTTGTTTGTCCATACTGAATCTGTGGTAACGCTAAGCTGACCGGGCGCAACCATTGTGATTGTTGAGTGACACTCAACACCCATACCAACTATATTTTTGATGCCGTCACGGTCTTTGGTTACAAAAAGTTCTGCAGTTGAGGGACCAAGGATCTGTGAACGAACCTCGTAACCCTGGTTACAAAGACTCTGTGAAGCGATTGAGATAACTCCGTCAAGAGTTGTGCCGGGAGCAATTGCTACTTGTGTGAAGCCTGACATAATATTATCCTCCTGAGAATGTTTTTAAAAAATCTATAATGCGGTAAACCAAACCACGGCTGAAGTCGATGTAGACATATTCATTACATGTTGCCAATCTGTAAATATATACACCCAGAAAAAGAACAACAACAGCTGCAATCAATCCGTTGTATACTTTAATAGGTAGCTTTTTTCTGAAAATGTAAACAAGTGCACAGACGGGCATAACAAAAACAAGGGGATGATAACAAAACGCTCCTGCGAAATCAAGCTTCAGTATGGAGAGAGAAGCTCTTGTCATACCGCAACCAGGACAACACACACCAAAAAGATAACGCAGGGGACACCCCACAACGGCATAAAACAGCACCAACGATGCAAAGCCGAATATCTGTGACAGATGAGGTTTGATTTTGTACAGCAATAAATTTTTCATACTTAAAATTTATCATTGTTAGAGCGCTTTGTCAAGGAATATGGCGGGATTTTTGTTGTAAAATATAATAAAAACTCATAATTTATCATATAACGTGTTTTGTCATATCCGTCTTGTATTTAATGGTGTTGTATGATAAAATAAAATTTGGTACGGAGGCGATTATTTTGAACAAAACTATGCAAAAAAAATATGCCCGACTTATTGCAAGAGTTGGTGCTAACATAAAGAAGGGTCAGCCCGTGAAAATTTATGCCGAGGCAGACCAGCACGAGTTTGTGACAATTCTTGTAGGAGAATGCTATAAGGCAGGTGCATCAAGGGTTGACCTTGAGTGGGGCTTTCAGGCTATAACCAAACTTCACTACCGTCACCGCTCGCTTAAGAGCCTGAGTGAGGTTCCCTTGTGGCAGGAGGAAAAACTGAAACTTATGGTGGATGAAGTACCCTGCAGGATTTACATTGACAGTGAAGACCCCGACGGTCTTAAGGGTGTCAACCGTGACAAAATGCAGAAGTCACAGATGGCGCGCTATAAGGTAACTAAGAAATACAGCGATGCTCTTGAAAACAAGGACCAATGGACCATTGCCGCAGTACCTTCATACGCCTGGGCTAAGAAGGTTTTTCCCGGTGAAACAAAGAATAAGGCATATAATATGCTGTGGGATGCGATCCTTAAAACAGTTTACGTTACAAAGGATAACGACCCCGAGGAAGCCTGGAAAAAACACAACGCAGACCTGAAATCACGTACTGCTTACCTCAATGAAAAGAAGTTCGATTATCTGACCTATAAGAGCTCAAACGGAACGGATTTCAAAGCATCCTTGATACCCGAAAGTCATTGGTGCGGTGGTGGAGAAAATACCTTGTCAGGCAATTTCTTTAACCCCAATCTTCCTACCGAGGAAGTGTTTATTTCACCGAAAAAAGGTTTCGCAGAGGGTAAGCTGGTTTCCACAAAGCCCCTTTCGTATCAGGGGCAGATTATAAATAACTTCTATATCATCTTCAGGGACGGAAAGGCTGTCGAATGGGATGCTGAGGAAGGTAAGGATTTGCTTGATAAAATGCTTTCTATGGACGAGGGTGCAACGTATCTCGGTGAGCTTGCACTCATTCCTCATGACAGTCCCATAGCAAACACGGGTATTTTGTTCTATAACACACTTTTTGATGAAAATGCAAGCTGTCACGTGGCTCTCGGCAGAGGATTCTGTGATACAATTGATGGCTTTGAGAATAAAACACTTGAGGAATGTCAGGCAATGGGGGTCAATGACAGTATGATTCACGTTGACTTTATGATTGGCGCACCTGACCTTGAGATAACAGGATATAAAGACGAGAAAGCGTATCCGATATTTAAAAACGGAAATTGGGCGTTTTAAGTGACTATGCTACAGCGATATAAATCCTGACGGATTTGCGATATATACCTGCGGTGCGATATGTGCCATTGGCACGGGAAATGAAAATTTGTATAATTTTTGGAGGAAATTTATTATGGCGACAGGAATACCCCGCAAGTGGAAAACAGA
Source organism: Acutalibacteraceae bacterium (assembly GCA_045579005.1). Lineage (GTDB taxonomy): Bacteria > Bacillota > Clostridia > Oscillospirales > Acutalibacteraceae > DTU089. Next base: position 9,693 of record JAZNLJ010000036.1, read on the forward strand.
CAGATTCAAAAGGGAAGCCCCTGCACCGCTTAAATTCGGTGCAGACGGTAAATTCCGCATTTTACATATTACCGACATTCACTGTGTTCAGCCAGTAATGGATGACGATGAAATCAGGGAAATCCCCGACAATAAGTACAAGGAAACAATTAACGTTATTGAACAGCTTGTTGCTAAAACTAACCCTGATTTAGTTGTTTTCGGTGGCGACAACGTCAGTGGTTATTGGGAAGAATTTACTTACGATTACATAAAGCAGACTATTGAGGACATTACTGCACCCATAAGGGCAAGGAATATTCCTTTAGGTGTTGTTTTCGGCAATCACGACGGTGAGCTTGGCTTCCATACAGAATATCAGATGATGATGTATATGGAGTACCCAAATTGCCGTTCAAATCTTAACGATGCAGATGTTTACGGTTGCGGTAACTGTTGCCTTACTGTTAAGGACAGCAAGGGTGAAAAGGATGCGCTGACTATATGGCTTTTTGATTCCAATGACTATGAGACAAATTCTGAGGGCGGCAATTCCTACGACCACGTCCACGACTGTCAGATTGAATGGTATGAGAGGAGAGCCGCCGAGCTTAAGGAAATAAATGGTGGAACGGTGCCGGCAATTCTGTTCCAGCACATTCCTGTTCAGCAGGAGCTTACGGGTTACAAGGAAGTAACCGCAGATGATGAGTATACCTTCGGGCGTGACGGCAATTACTACGTACTCGGAAATAAGATTCATGAGGGCAGAGTGAGAGAGGTTCCCTGTCCGCCAAATATGGAGAAGGATTACGGTAATCAGCTTGAAAGCTGGAAGAAAACAGGGGATATTTTTGCTGCATTTTTTGGTCACGACCACGTAAATGATTTCCGTATGAACGTTGACGGAATCGACCTGTATCAGACAATCGGCGCAGGTTATTTTACCTACGGCGCAGAGCGTGGAGGCAGACTTATTGTGCTGAATGAAAACAATATCCGTGAAATTGAAACGGAGAGTATCGAAATTCCCCGCATCACAGCGACCGAATTTTAAGTGATATTTAAGGAGTCTTGGTTTATTGACCCGGACTCTTTATTTTTTTGTGAACAAAGGTGTATCGGTATTGCATTTTTGACATTATTATTGTATAATTAAATATCTGAAAATAGGGAAGTATAGGCTTTTGCCCTGAGTATAAATTTTTGGACCTAAAAGGTGGTTTTATGAAGAGAGATATTAAAGTTATTGTAGTATCGCTTCTTGCAATTATTCTTATCTGGAGCTCAGTTTTGCCATCGGGTGCTGTTGAGGTTGTCCGTTATTATGGTGACATTGACGATGATGCCTACGTTACCACAGTGGATGCACGTCTTGCGCTGCTTGTGGCGGCAGGTATTTATGACGGCACACTTTATGGTATGGACTTTGAAGCGGCTGATATTGATGATGATGATCGCGTGACTACTGTTGATGCCCGTATGATTCTCCGGACTGCGGCAGGTCAGACGGCAAAAAAGAAACTTGTAGGATATCAGTTCCAGGAGCAGCCCGAGGTTTTCGTTGAACTTCTTAACGATTATCGCTTCGAGCAGGATCACACCGCAATCAAGTTCACTTTGTCACCGGAGCTCTGCGATGCTGCAAGAGTGGCAGCAGAGGAATACGCTGTAAAAACAGGTACTGCATTTACACGAGCCAACGGCACATATTACTACAGTCTGCTTGATGATATGGGTATCGAATACTCTGCAGTTGACAAAATTGTGATAACTGCATCCGCAAATCACGAAAAGGCACTTGCAACAGTTATTGCGGATAATCAGGCTGAGAAAACTCTGTTAGGTAACAACTTTAATAATATCGGTGTCAGTGCATATTCTGCTGACGGTCGAACATTCTATTGGTGTATTTTCGTTACGAAGTAATTATTATAAAATTAAGCTACCGAAAGGAAGTATTATAAATGAGCGATTACAGAATTGAAACTAAATGCGTACAGGGTGGTTACACACCCGGTAACGGTGAGCCCCGTCAGGTGCCTATCATACAGAGCACAACCTTCAAATATGCCACAAGCGAGGATATGGGTAAACTGTTCGACCTTGAAGCAAGCGGTTATTTCTATACAAGGCTTCAGAATCCTACAAATGACTACGTAGCAGGCAAAATTGCCGAGATGGAGGGCGGTACCGCTGCAATGCTTACATCCTCAGGTCAGGCTGCTAACTTCTATTCAATTTTTAATATTGCAAATTGCGGTGACCATGTTGTTTCCTGTTCCACAATTTACGGTGGTACATACAATCTCTTTGCAGTTACAATGAAGAAAATGGGTATCGACTTCACATTCGTTTCACCAGACTGTACCGAAGAGGAGCTTAACGCCGCATTCAGACCCAATACAAAGGCAGTTTTCGGCGAAACAATTGCTAACCCTGCCCTTACCGTTCTTGATATCGAGAAATTTGCTGAGGCGGCTCACGCTCATAACGTGCCTCTTATTATCGATAATACCTTTGCAACACCCGTAGGTTGTCGTCCCATTGAGTGGGGTGCAGATATTGTTACACACTCCACAACAAAATATATGGATGGTCACGGTGCTGCAGTTGGTGGTTGCATTGTTGATTCAGGTAAATTCGACTGGATGGCAAATGCCGACAAATTCCCCGGTCTTTGCACTCCTGATGACAGTTACCATGGTATTACCTATGCTGAAAAATTCGGTAAAGAGGGTGCATTTATTACAAAGTGTACTGCACAGCTTATGCGTGACTTCGGCTCAATTCAATCACCTCAGAACGCTTTCTACCTTAACCTTGGTCTTGAAAGCCTCCACGTCAGAATGCCACGTCATTGTGAAAATGCTCTTGCAGTTGCAAAATATTTACAGTCAAGCGACAAGATTGAGTGGGTTACTTATGCTGACCTTCCCGGTGACAAGTACCACGAACTTGCAAAAAAATATTGTCCAAACGGTACTTGTGGTGTTGTTTCATTCGGCGTTAAGGGTGGCAGAAAAGCTGCTGAAGAGTTTATGAAAAAGCTTAAACTTATTGCTATTGAAACACATGTTGCCGATGCCCGCAGCTGCTGCTTGCATCCTGCAAGTGCAACACACCGTCAGATGAATGATGAGGAGCTTATCGCCTGCGGCATCACAAACAACCTTGTTCGTCTTTCCTGCGGACTTGAGAATGCACAGGATTTAATTGATGATATAAAGCAAGCTCTTGGTGAGTGATTTGCGTATTTTTGCGAATAACTTGATTTAGTTCACTTGCAGTATTTTTATACAGCGTCGTTCACTAAAACGGCATTCTTCATCAAAACTACGCAAATCAAAGTGTATATATACGACAACATTATAATTGCTAACGCAGTTCCGAAACTGTCCGAAGGACAATATCATTGTGTAGCAACATCACTCACCGTAAGGTGAATATCACAAATGCAAAATGTTTTGCTTTTGCGTTTATATTGTAAAGGAGGTGTGAGGTATGCCCATTAAATTACCTGATGAATTACCTGCAGTCAAAACACTTGAACAAGAGAATATATTTGTTATGACAGATACCCGAGCAATCACTCAGGATATTCGTCCGCTTAAAATTTTAGTTCTTAACCTCATGCCGAAAAAGACTGAGACGGAAACTCAGCTTTCCCGACTTCTCGGCAACTCACCATTGCAGGTTGAGTTTGAACTTATTCACACAAAGTCACACGTGCCCAAGCACACTCCCAAGGAATATCTCCTTGCCTTCTACAAGACCTTTGATGATGTTAAACATCGCAAATTTGATGGTCTTATCATCACAGGTGCACCTGTTGAAAAGATGGCTTTTGAGGACGTTACCTATTGGCAGGAGCTTTGTGAAATTATGGAGTGGAGCAAGACCCACGTAACAAGCACCTTCCACATCTGTTGGGGTGCACAGGCTGGTCTTTACTACCACTACGGTATAAATAAATATGAATTACCCGAAAAACTTTCGGGAGTGTATAAGCACAAAGCGGATTATAAGCAGTCCATTCTTTTGAGGGGCTTTGATGATGAGTTTTGTGTGCCGCACTCAAGATACACAAGTATTGAACGAGCCCTTGTTGAGGCAGACCCAAGGCTTAAAATACTTGCTTCCTCAGATGAAGCAGGGGTGTATATCGTTTCATCAGAAAACGGCAAGCAGATTTTCGTGACAGGTCACTCGGAGTACGATACCGACACTCTGAAAAATGAATATCTTCGTGATAAAGATGCAGGTCTTGACATTAAAATGCCGAAGAACTATTTTCCTGATGATAATATAACAAAGCCACCGCTTAACACATGGCGTTCTCACGCCAATTTGCTATATTCCAACTGGCTCAACTACTTCGTATATCAGACAACACCTTATGATATTGAAGAGATTGAATGAAATACTAAGTACGAGGGTGGGAACACTCTCGTATTTTACAAAGAGGAGAAAATAAATGAAAATTACAGATTCAGTTATTTACATCGGTGTAGATGACAAAAAAATTGACCTTTTCGAGGGTATGTATATTGTGCCTAACGGCATATCCTATAACTCTTATGTTATCCTTGATGAGAAAATTGCAGTTATGGACACTGTGGATACCAACTTCGGTGACGAATGGCTCGAAAAACTCAATGCTGCAACAGAGGGGAAATCTCCCGATTATCTTATTGTTCAGCATATGGAGCCTGACCACTCCGCGAATATTGCACGTTTTCTTGAAAAGTACCCCGAGGCAACAGTTGTTTCATCACAGCGTGCCTTTGTGATGATGAAAAACTTCTTCGGCTCAGATTATGCTGAACGTAGAATTATTGTGGGTGAGGGTGATACACTTGACCTTGGCAGTCGCACACTCAGCTTTGTAAGTGCTCCTATGGTGCACTGGCCCGAGGTAATTGTTACCTACGACAGCAAGGATAAGATTCTTTTCTCTGCAGACGGCTTCGGCAAATTCGGTGCCCTTGATACTGAGGAGGATTGGGCTTGTGAGGCAAGGCGTTATTACATCGGCATTGTGGGTAAATTCGGCAAGCCTGTGCAGACTCTCCTCAAAAAAGCGGCTACACTTGATATCGAAATCATCTGCCCCTTGCACGGACCGATTCTCACAGAAAATCTGGGCTACTATCTGAACCTTTACGACATCTGGTCCTCCTACCGCCCGGAGACCGACGGCATTATGATTGCCTAT
>JAZNLJ010000037.1:0-6790 GCA_045579005.1 Acutalibacteraceae bacterium
ACGAAATGCTCAAGTCCTATTATGCTTTTTGTGCTTTAAAGGGTCTTGATGATAACTGTGCCGGGTACGTTTCCTTTACCGAAACTCTTCCGCAGACAGTAGCAGCTACACAGGTTGTTGCTACTACCCGAAGAGAGGAAACTGCAACAGGACTTAAAAGAGCTGTCATCAAAGGACTTAAAGAGCAGGCGGCATCTTTGACAGATGAGCTTTTAAAGGAGCGTGAGCCCCTTGATATTGTCCGTAATGAGATTATTCCTGCTCTTGATGAAGTGGGTATCGGTTTTGAGAATAAAGTAGTATATCTTCCGCAACTTCTAATGAGTGCTGAGGCAGCAAAAAGCTCATTTGATTGTATAAAAAAAGCCGTTGGCACAAATAAGCCTGCAGATAAATGTAGCTTTGTTATAGCAACGGTTAAGGGCGATATTCACGATATCGGTAAAAATATTGTGAAATTGCTTCTGGAAAACTATGGCTTTGATGTTCACGATTTAGGCAAGGATGTTGCTCCCGAAGCCGTTGTGGATAAGGTTTGTGAGTTGAAAGCGCCTTTGGTAGGTCTTAGTGCACTTATGACAACTACGGTACCCGCTATGGAAGAAACAATCAAGCTCCTACGTGTGAAGGCTCCATGGTGTAGGGTGGTAGTTGGCGGTGCTGTTCTTACACAAGAATATGCCGATTCCATCGGTGCAGATAAATATGCAAAAGATGCTATGGAAACGGTGCGGTATGCTGAAAATATCAATGGATAATAAAAATATCGGAACGCAAGAAAGCGTTCCGATATTTTTGCTTTATTCCGCTTCATACAGCACTAATTCCGACTCCATAGCCGAGCTGAGATAAATTTCAATACCTTTGCTGAGCTCATAGCCTGATATGGTGAAAGTACAACCCTCATTATCAAGCGTTACATTATAACTCTTGCTTTTGTCAATTCCTTCAGGCTTTACAAGTACATTTTGTGCATCTGTACTGCACATTGTAAATACTGTAACAGCACCCTTTGATTTATCAGGTGCACCGATTTCAATCACGCATACATCGTTGTCATATAATTCAGGTGTATGGTGATATATAACAGCCTCACTTAAGAATGGTCTGATGAATTCCTTGTATATTTCCGTGCTGTGTTTAATAAAAGAAATGGCCTCTGTGTTTATTTCTGCACCATCGGGGGCAATAATGTTAAGTGAAATGTGCCCAAGCATTGTGTTACGCATATGCGCTTTAAATGAGCCTATGGTGTGGCAACCCATACCTGCAAAAAGTCTGTCAACTCTTTCGGGGGGCAATGCCATAGTCATACCATTTGTGATAGAAACAGAATACGGCATTTTCTGGTTGTCAGAAACCCAGGTATGGTTGAAATTCTTCATCATCCCAAGGTCAGTTCTGCCACCGCCGCCTGCACAGTTTTCAAATATAACGTGGGGGTATTTCTCTTTAAGACGCTTGTACATATCATAAACTGCCTTGTTGTGCCTTAGTGTAACACATTCCTTTATGCCACAATCTGTGTCACGCATACTGAAATATTCAGTATAATCAACATTGTGGTCAACTCGGAGAAGGTCTAACTCATATTCCTCGATAATTCTTGAAAGCTCGTCTTCTGCCCATTTGCTTACTCCGGGTATAGACATATCGATAAATTTTGGGTTTTTTACACCGAATACGTTTTCAGACCTGAAATCGGGTTTTTCGTCAAACAGCGGACATTTTCTGCCTATTGATTCTATATCCACCCACAAGCCGAATTTAAGACCTTTTTTATGAGTGTAATCACAAATCTCTTTAATGCCGTTGGGGTAACGGCTTTCGTCGGGCGTATTAAGACCGTTGTAATCACCCCAGCTTGTTTCCTCACCGGGAGGACAAACCCAACCTGCATCAATGGTGAAAATCTCGCCACCCATCTCTGCAAATTGATCTATAAAGGCTTTGCTGCCCTTGATGTCCATATTATGCTCAGCACCCATACCACAGTTGATAAGGGCAGATGAGGGGTCTGCATAATTATTATCAAGAACGCTTTTTCTTGTGTGGTTGTGCATTTCATTTATTGCACAGTCAAGGTCACCGTGCACAATACCGATATGTACTTCGGGTGTGGTGAATTTCTCGTTTGGATTTAAAACAAGAATAGGTGAGTGGCCTGTGATTTCTGCTTTAAAGGAAAGATGCGTTTCATCATTGAAGGGTTTAGCGTTATAATCTACAGTAAAACGATAACCGCCTGAATAGCCTAACTGGCAAAACCAAATGTTACCAAGCACATTGTTTCTTATAAAAACAAGTGGGTGACGGAATCTGTTTCTCAAAAATCTTCCGTCAATGGCAGTCGTGTCAGGGTTAAGGTCACGCCATCGGAACTGCCCTTCTCGTGCCCAGGAATCATCGTCAAAATATCCTACAGAATAACGCTTGGAAATGTTTTCTGCACCACTTATGTGGTCAGTATCGAGAGTTTCCATACCACCGCTTATAAGTGCAAGTTTGTTTACACACAAGGGCTTGTCTGAAAGGTTTTTCAGCTCGAGCCAACGACTGAACATCTGTGTGCCGTCAAGGAGTGTGCACACGGTAATTTCAATGGGTTTGATATTGCTTTTCAGTGTGGTTTTGCATAATATTGTGTCGTTTTTCTTTTCTTTGCAGAATGATACAAAGTCCAAATCAAAAGCTACATTTTGTCCGTCAATTTCAAGGTTGAACGCAAAAGGCTCTGTGTAGCACCTTGTATTGAGCCTTGATGGGAAGTTTGTTAACACATCAAGAGGGTATCCCGAAGCGTTCCAACCACAGGTGATGAGAGCACCGTTTTCAAAGCGCTCTTCATAAACCATATTTTTGCTTCTGTAACAAAACGTTTTTTGAGTTTCGTTGTAATAAACATCGGAAAAACTGTTCATATTATCAATCCTCATCGAGTTTGAGTATTGCCATAAATGCCTCCTGAGGTACTTCAACCGTACCGAATGAGCGCATTCTCTTTTTACCTTCTTTCTGTTTTTCAAGAAGCTTCTTTTTACGGGTGATGTCACCGCCGTAGCACTTTGCAAGAACGTCCTTGCGCATTGCTTTTACTGTCTCACGCGCAATAACCTTACCACCGATTGCAATCTGAATGGGAATTTCAAACATCTGTCTTGGAATGTTATCCTTCAACTTTTCGGCAATTTTACGTGCTCTGCCATAAGCCTTGTCGGAGTGGACAATGAATGAAAGGGCATCTACGATATCACCATTTAGAAGTACGTCCAATTTAACGAGGTTAGAACGCACATAATCAGAAATTTCGTAGTCAAGTGATGCGTAACCGCGAGTACGTGATTTAAGGGCATCAAAGAAGTCGTAGATGATTTCATTAAGGGGTAAATCGTACTTGATTTCCACTCGGTCACCTGTGATGTAATCCATATTCTTGAATACACCGCGTCTCTCCTGGCAAAGGTCCATAACTGCACCTACATACTCCGTGGGGGCGTAAATGTGTGCATCTGCCATAGGCTCCTCACAAAAATCAATTTCTGCGGGGTCGGGGTAATGGGTGGGGTTGTCAATTTCAATAACCTCACCGTTTGAAAGGTGTATTTTATAAATAACGCTTGGTACAGTTGTAACAAGGTCAAGGTCATATTCTCTTTCAAGGCGCTCCTGAATGATTTCAAGGTGAAGAAGTCCAAGGAAACCGCAACGGAAGCCAAATCCCAGAGCGCCAGATGTTTCGGGCTCGTAAGAAAGTGCGGCATCGTTAAGCTGTAATTTTTCGAGTGCTTCGTGGAGATTTTCGTAGTCAGCACCGTCAGCAGGGTAAATACCGCAGTAAACCATAGGTGTGGCTTTGTGGTAGCCGGGGAGCGGCTCACTTGCGGGATTATCAGCAAGCGTAACGGTATCACCCACAACCGCATCACGTACGGTTTTGATTGAGCCTGTCAGGTAACCAACCTCACCTGCACAGAGCTTGTCTGTGGGGTTGAGCCCTGTTGCCTTCATTGTGCCCACCTCAACAACGTTGAACTCCGCACCTGTTGCCATCATTTTCATTGTGTCACCGGGCTTTATTGTACCGTCAACTATACGTGTATAAACAATAACTCCCTTATAATTATCGTAAACTGAGTCGAAGATAAGTGCTCTCAGAGGCGCATCATCGTCGCCTTCGGGCGGAGGAACAAGTTCAACAATCTGCTCCAATACCTGCTCAACGTTCTGTCCTGTTTTTGCAGACACGCGAGGTGCAGTGTCACATGGCAGACCGATAATATCCTCGACATCTGCCGAAACTCTGTCGGGGTCGGCAGAGGGCAGATCAATTTTATTGATAACCGGAACAAGCTCAAGGTTGTGGTCAAGTGCAAGGTACGTGTTTGCAAGGGTCTGTGCTTCAATACCCTGTGATGCGTCAATTATTAGTATTGCACCCTCACAAGCCGCAAGTGAACGTGAAACCTCGTAGTTAAAGTCAACGTGACCGGGAGTATCAATAAGGTTGAGCTGATATTTATCACCGTTCTTTGCCACGTAGTCAAGCTTTACTGCATGAGCCTTGATAGTAATACCACGCTCTCTCTCAAGATCCATATCATCAAGAATCTGAGCCTCCATATCACGCTGTGAAACTGAATTGGTGATTTCAAGGAGTCTGTCGGCAAGTGTGGACTTACCGTGGTCGATGTGTGCAATTATGGAAAAATTTCGTATATGTTCTTTCTTTACAAGGGACATTTTTAATGTTTCCTTTCCAAAATATCACTTATTTTTCTGTGTTGGTTTCGTTAAAAGACTTAAGCGTGTTCAAGCTAAAAAGCTCTTTGAGTCTTTGTGTCTGACCGCTCAGGTACAAGTAGCCGAAAAGCGTCTCAAAGCCTGTTGCATAACGGTAATCCGCTTCGCTCTGGTTCTTTGGTGAGTGGGCACTGTGAGCATTCCTGCCACGCTTAAAAACCGCAGTTTCATCCTCGGTCAGGTAGGGGAGAAGCTTTCTTATCATCTCTGCCTGAAATGCCGCATTAACTAGCTTAACGGACTCCTTGTGGAGCTTGCCTGCGGGTTTGTTTGCCTGCTTTGTCAGCATATCGCGCACCATAAGACTGTAAACCGCATCACCTAAAAATGCAAGTGTCAGGGGGCTGTACATACGCGCCTGAGGCTCGCTCAAGGGTAAGCATATATTATTTAAAAGATTCATTTCATCAGGGAACATAGTCAAACTCCAAATCATAAATGCTTACGGTATCACCTTCGGTAATGCCGTGGTCAATAAGTGACTGTATAATACCGCTGGTGTGCAATACGTTCTGGAAATACTGAAGTGATGAATAGTCGTTAAGATCGGTTTTCATAAGTATCTTACCAAGCCATTCTGCCTCAACGATAAATACGTCATCCTCAATGCGAATTTTGTAATCCTGCTTTGCATTCTTAAGTATATCCTTGGGCGTGATTTCCTGCTTTTCATAAATCCTGACGGGGGGTAACTTCTGAAGCTCACGTGCAACTGCATTTATAAGCTCCTGAGTGCCCTCTGCAATGGGAGCAATAATCTCGTAATATTCAAGCCCCTTGTTGCATATATAGTTTTTGAAGGTTTCTCTCTGCTCGTCTGTTGCAAGATCAATTTTGTTACCTGCAACAATCTGGGGGTATTGACTGAGCTCTTCATTATATTTAAGAAGCTCATCGTTGATTGCCTCGAAATCTGCTATGGGGTCTCTTCCCTCGCTGCCTGCCACATCAACCACGTGTACAAGGAGTCGGCCACGCTCGATGTGACGCACAAATTCGTGACCCAACCCTACACCGTCACTTGCACCCTCAATAATACCGGGAATGTCAGCCATAACAAAGCTGCTTTCGGGACCCATTCTTACAACACCGGGAACAGGGATAAGGGTAGTGAAATGATAGTCGGCAATAATGGGCTTTGCTTCACTTACAACTGAAATGAGTGTTGATTTACCAACGTTAGGGAAACCGATTAACCCTACATCAGCAAGGAGCTTCAGTTCAAGGGTTACCTCCCAATCTTCACCGGGGGCACCATCCTTTGCGAAGCGGGGAACCTGCCTTGTAGCAGACTTGAAGTGGGAGTTACCCCAACCGCCTTTACCGCCCTTTGCGGCAACAAAGGTTTCGTCAACACTCATATCTGCCATAACAAAGCCTGTTTCCACCTCTTTAATAACAGTACCGCGGGGAACCTTGATTATAAGGTCTTCACCCTTTTTACCGTTACAATGTGAGCCTCTGCCGTTTTCACCGTTGGGTGCTTTGTATTTTCGCTTATAGCGGAAATCTGCAAGGGTAGAGATATTGTCATCTACCTGGAAAATAACGTTACCGCCACGGCCGCCGTCACCACCGTCCGGACCACCTGCGGCAACATATTTTTCGCGGTGGAAAGCAACTCTTCCGTCGCCGCCCTTGCCCGCTTTAACTCTTATCTTGGCTATATCGACAAACATATCGTGTTTTCCTTTCGATTCGACAAAAAATAGGGCAAACCGCGCTGCCGGCTTGCCCTACCGTTTTTTACTGCATGACGCTGACTTTCTTACGGTCGCGGCCACTGCGCTCGAACTTCACGGTACCATCGACCAGAGCGAACAGAGTATCGTCGCTGCCACGGCCAACATTCTCACCCGGATGGATGTGAGTGCCGCGCTGACGGACCAGGATGTTGCCGGCCAGAACGAACTGACCATCGGCGCGCTTGACGCCCAGACGCTTGGACTCGGAATCGCGGCCGTTCTTGGTAGAACCTACACCTTTTTTA
>JAZNLJ010000038.1:0-22651 GCA_045579005.1 Acutalibacteraceae bacterium
GTTGACAGGCGGAGCGGCTATTTCATTGAAATAAGTATTCATAGCATCACCAACTATAAATCATTATAATTCTTTTTTTCGTATAGTCAAGGGAATTTCCCGATACCTTATTAATTGACAAAACTTTTATTGGCAGTTATACTTGAAATATAGAAATACTTCACAAAAAGGAGAAGTAATAATGAGTTGCGAAGGTTACAAATGGTATGTAGGTGTGCCTCACAGCCACACAGTTGCATCTGATGGAGGTCTTACACTTGATCAGCTTGTTGAGAAGGCAAAGAAAAATAAGCTTGATTTCCTTATGATTACCGACCACAACGTTAACTGTAAGGTTTTGCCAGAAGTAGATGGACTCACCCTTATTTATGGTGCCGAACTTACAAAGGCAGGCGGTCACTGTAATATGTGGGGTGTCAGGGATGTTATCGATCAAGAAGATTATGACAGCTGTGAAACATACGAGGACTTTTTGCGCGTTAAAAACGAGGCTAAAAGACGCGGTGCTGTTATCTGTATGAATCATCCCCATTGTAAACAATGCCCCTGGACTTGGGAAAAGAATGCATGGGACGTTGACGTGCTTGAGGTTTGGAACGCACCCACTCATTATGACAACCTTGAGTGCACCCAGTGGTGGCATGAGCAGCTGAAAAACGGCAGGAAACTCCCTGTTGTTGGAGGTAGTGATTTCCATAATGACTATTACGGCATAACAAATCTCCTTGCCTGGCCTGCAACCTATGTTTATGCAAAATCAAGCTCACCCGAGGATATTCTTGATGCAATTGTGAAGGGTCACACAACAATTACATTTGCTGTGGGCACAACATTTATTGATATGGTAAGCGGTGACTCAATTATAGGTGATACTGTTAAGCTGACAGATAACACAACCGTTACAATCAACGTAAAAAAGCTTCGCAGAAACCATAAGTTTATTGTTTTTGACAAAGACGGTGAGTGCTTTTCATATACCGCAAAGAAAACACAGGATTATACCGTTACTCTGCCTGTTAAAAAAGACGGCTTCCTTTGTGCTCATGTGGTGTTTGAGCCCGGCTTCCTGTACAGCAAGGTGCACGATTTTGCAATAGCATCACGTATCCCCGAGCAGAAGGGTATGAAATTGCCCCCGTTGATTTTCGCACAGAGCGGTGCGATGTATTTTGAAAAATAACTGATTATATCTGAGGATAGCAAAATGAAGAACAAGGATGTTTTACAGCTTGTATTTATACGCCATGCCGAAACCGATTATGAGGATTGGGCGGGGCGGGACCCGAGTGACGGAGATCTTACACCCAAGGGGGAATCACAGTGTGCTTTTCTGGGTCAGCAGTTAAAGGATGTTGATTTTGACGCGCTTATAACAAGCTCCCTGTTGCGTGCTTTTAAAACTGCCGCAGGTGTGGGCAGAGCAAAAGGCTGTGAGCCTACTCTACATATATGTCCTGAAATAATTGAGTGCGGATGTACACCCGGATATTATGGTTGCAGTCAGGAATATCTGTCAGAAATTTACAGCAACATAAAGATGTGCGATAATATTTTCGGCGGTACGGAGTATGATTTCTGCTGTGAGGGTGTACCTGCAAACGATTTACGCGCACAAAGATTTATAGATTATCTCCAACAGAAATTTACCTATGGTCAGCGTGTGGCAATATTCAGCCACCACGGTATGCTGGAGTACCTTATACCCACAGCATTAGGTGTCAAAACACGGGACTTTTTCTTCGCCCTTGATAACATCTCTGTTACGGTGGTAGATATTTGCCGTGACGGTAACAGAATTTTGCGCTGTGTAAACAAAAGCGGTTTTTAACGGCGTGCACACAGAAGAGATAAATAACGGCAGATGATTGGTGTCATCTGCCGTTACTTTTTACTTATTCATAAGCTCAATATATTTTTTCATCTGATCCTCGGTAGGGGCATAATCGGTGACGGAGCAACAGGGTATTGTAGGCTCTCTGCCGTCGGAATAATAGAATGGAGAGTCTGAGTCCTTCAATAATTCTTCGCGTGTTTTCTCATCGCGGTAGTCAGGAATATAATAAGGCTTACCGTCGTTGAGGATTGAACGGTGTGCAAGTATTGCAACAGAGGACATTCTGACAGCGGAGTAAATATCAAATGGGAATTCGGGCTCTTTTTTTTCACTTAAGCATTCAAGGAATGCCCTTGCAATAAGGTAATCACCGCCACCGTGACCACTCTGTTTTATAAATTCCTCGTCAGCATCATTCCACGCGGGCTCGTAGAGGTTGTTTTCCTCTAACCCCTCGGGTATGCACCAGTCGTTATAACGGAGCATAACCTTGTTATCCATACCACGCAGGTTTTCAATTTGTCCGTTAAGACCGCATATTCTGTAAGAGTTGCTGTGTGCACCAAATGCGGCACAGCCTGTAAGTTTGAAAACGGAGCCGTCGTCATTGAGGGTAGTTATAATTGCGGCTCTGTCACCCACAAGGCGTGCGGTTGCCTCCTCAGTAAAGGGCTCAAAAACTGCTGCAGCAGACACTCGAACAGGGGAAGCACCTGTTGACCACATAATTGGAGCAAGTGAATGTGTTATGTAATATGAGCGTGGCAGAAGATTGCGCCAATGCTCGGGGTAATAGCAATAGCCCTTGAAGAAATCAACATAATTATTTCCTAAGGGGTGGTTATATTCACCCTCGGCATAGAGAATTTTGCCAAGTGTACCGCCGTCACAGACTCTTTTCATTTCGCGGTTGAAAATCATATTGGGGTAGTTCTCTGCAAGCATATAGATTGATTTTGATTTTTCATAAGCACGAAGGAGCTCAACACCCTCTGCGAGTGTGCTGTTACTGATGCACTCACCAAAAACGTGGATATTCTTTTCAAAGCATTTTATGGCAAACGGGGTGTGCTCGTGGAAGAAGTTTGCGATGATAACCGCATCCGGCTCAAGGCTTAAAAATTCATCAAAATTCTTATAAACAGGCAAATCGGCACCGAAATTCTCAAGACCGCGTCGGGCTCTCTGTTCATCAATTTCACATAGGGCAACAATTTCACAACCAAGAAGCCTGAAATTTTCTGCTATATTGAGTCCTCGGTTCGCTCCAAGAACACCGATTCTGATTTTTTTCACAACAATCACCTCGCGGTTTGATGGTTTCATTGTACAGAAAAATTTTTGAAAATTCAAGTCCAATGAATCAAAATGTTGCTTCAATAGAAAAGGCTTGAATAATAATAACGTGTGTGATACAATGTAATGTGAATATTAATGCAAAAATATTGATGGGAATGTGTTATTATGAAACAGATTGAAACCTTACGTCAGCTACAATTAGTAAGCATATATATTTACAAGGACCTTCTCAAGGCGTGCGAGGAAAACGGGATAAAACTATATTTGCTCGGTGGTACCTTGATTGGTGCGGTAAGGCACGGTGGCTATATCCCCTGGGATGACGATATTGATGTTTGTCTTTCCCGTCCCGATTTTGAAAAGCTTATGAAGGCTACCGGTGGCAGAATAAGCGATAAATGTCGAATTATTGACCCTGCAACAGATACAGAATACAAGGGTGTGGTGCCTGTTGCGATATATGAAAATTCTGAGGTTATTTCAAAACAGTTTAAAGATGATGAGCACCTTAAGGTTGCAATAAGTATTTTTATATATGACGGAGTCCCCAAAAGCAGTATCGGCAGATTCTTTTATTACACAAAGCTGTATATTCTGAGAGCAGAGCATGCTTGCTGCCGAGCCGACTTCAAAAATGTAAATACAAAAGCTGCCCGCTTGGTTGGTCCCCTTTTGGCACCATTCTTTAAGGAGAAAAATGTGTACAAATACAAGAATCGTATTTTGGCACATCAGAAGAAATATCCTTACGAAACAAGCGAATTTGTGTCAACCAATACGGACAGCCTTTCACATAAAGAGGTTTTCCCAAAATACACCTTTGAGGATAGCACAGAATTGTATTTTGAAGGTATCAGAAGCTACACATTCAGTAATTATCACGAGCAGCTAACGAAGTATTACGGTGATTATATGCAGCTTCCTCCGGAGGAGGCACAAAAGCCGAAGCACAGCTTTAACGCAAGAATAGAAGATGATTTTGTTTTCGAGGAGACACTTGTGAATGAGTAAGAAGAAGGTACTGCTTATCAGCAACTATTTTCACTTTGCCAGTGAAAAGGCAAGTAACAGATATCGTGAATTAGGAGAGCTGTTGTGTAAAGAGCCTGATATTGATTTAGAAGTAATCACCTCTAAGTTTTATCAGAGAACCTACGAATACAGAAAAAACCTTGACGAGCTGGCGGCAACTGCTCCGTTTAAGGTTACCTTTGTTGATGAAACACCGTATTATAAAAGCATTTGCCTGGCAAGGCTGAAAGCCTCAATGTGCTTTGCAAGAAGTGTGCTTGACTATATTAAATCACAGCCAAAGCCGGATTTGATTTACCAGGTCGTTCCTACTGTTGATGTTGCATATTCGGTAAGTAAGTATGCAAAGGAAAACCATATTCCTTTGGTTATTGATATTCAGGACCTGTGGCCGGAGGCATTTAAAATGGCGCTTCCCATACCGGTTGTGAGTGATATTCTGTTTGCTCCTTATATGTTCAAGGCAAATGCAATATACAAGAGAGCAGACGCGGTTTGCGCCGTTTCGCAGACATATGTGGACAGGGCATTGCAGGTCAACAAGGACTGCAAAAAAACTGCGGCGGTTTATATCGGAATAAATCTTGATGCATTTGATGAAAATGTCAGAAATAATCCGCCGACGGAATCGGACAGAATCACACTTGCATATTGCGGGTCGTTATCTAAAAGCTATGACATACGTCTTGTTATTGATGCTCTTGCAATTATGGACAATCCGCCCCATTTCCTTGTTATGGGCGGAGGAAACGACCTGGAGACCCTTAAGGAATATGCTGAAAGCAAAAACGTTGATGTAACGTTCACGGGCTTTCTGCCCTATGACCAGATGTGCGGGCTGCTTTGCGGCTGTCAGATGACCGTAAACCCGATTCTTGGGGAATCTGTTGCTAGCATAATTAACAAGCACGGTGATTATGCGGCTTGCGGTCTGCCTGTTATCAACACACAAAGCAGTAAAGAATATTGTGACCTTGTAGAAGAATACAATATGGGCTTCAACTGCGTGCAGCAGGGTCCGGAGGCTTTGGCTGAAAAGATAGATTTATTGATGAAAAATGAAAAGCTCCGCAAAGAGATGGGCGCCAACGCCCGTCGTTGTGCAGAGGAAAAATTCAACAGAATAAACACATACCCCGAGATAGTTAAGCTCATTAAAGAATTATAAAGAGGTGATATCATGTTACAGTCTGTATGCGGTCATATATTAAAAGACATTTTTGAGAATAATAATTTTAATTGTCAGGATTTTATGCGGTACTGTAGCTATACACCCGATGAAGTAAAAGAAGCTGTTGCTTTTTTGCAAAAAGAAGGGTATCTTACATCGGATTTTGACTTAACCCCGAAGGCTCAGACTGAAATCAAGGAGCATACGCCTCAGCGTGCCGTAATTCTTGCGGCAGGCGCGGGTATGCGAATGATTCCCATTAACAACAAAACCCCTAAGGCATTGCTTGAGATAAACGGAGAATCAATTATTGAACGCACAATAAACTATTTGCAGAGTGTGGGTGTTAATGATATTACGGTTATTACAGGCTTTATGCACGAGAAATTTGATTATCTGGCAGAAAAGTATTCCGTAACACTTGTGAATAACGAGAAATTTGCAGAGCTTAACAACCTTCATTCTTTGAAGCTTGTATTAAATAAACTCAGTAATACTTATGTTATACCGGGTGATGTGTGGTGCGGTATAAATCCCTTCTCACGTTATGAGCCACACTCTTGGTATATGGTGGGAAACACCGTTGATAATGAAAGCTGTGTTCGTCTGACCCGCCACAATACTTTTGATGTTGTGGACAAAAAGTATGGCGGAAACACAATGATAGGTATAGCGTATTTATCAAAAGAGGATTGTGAGGGTATCTGTGAGCGGATAAATCACTTATCGTCAAAGGATAAATATGACGATGCATTCTGGGAAAGTGCACTCTACAAGGGTAAAAAAATGATTTTGCCTGCAAAGGTAGCAGACAGCGGCAAAATTGTGGAGATTAACACCTATGAACAGCTTCGTGAGCTTGATAGCGCTTCAAGTAACCTTCACTCTTATGCTATTGATGTTATTGCCGGAGCTTTGGGTGTGAGTTCTTCTGCTATTGCCGATATAACTATGCTCAAAAAAGGAATGACAAATCGTTCTTTTTTATTTTCCTGTATGGGCAAAAAGTATATTATGCGAATACCGGGAGAAGGCACCGATCAACTGATAAACAGGGCGCAGGAAGCGGCTGTTTACAACACTATCAATCAATATAACCTTTGTGATAATGT
Organism: Acutalibacteraceae bacterium; assembly: GCA_045579005.1. GTDB lineage: Bacteria > Bacillota > Clostridia > Oscillospirales > Acutalibacteraceae > DTU089. Next base: position 6,449 of record JAZNLJ010000038.1, read on the forward strand.
GGTGTATATAAACCCTGATAACGGCTATAAAATAACAGAGTTTTTCGGTGATGCACGTAACTGCGATCCTATGTGTTATGACGATGTGCGTTTGTGTATGAAGCGTTTGCGTCAATTCCACGAAATGAACCTTACTGTGGAGCACGAATTTGATTTGTTCGGGCAGATAGAGTATTACGAATCCTTATGGGATGGTGCGGCTTCGGAATATAAGGATTATGAGCAGACTAAAAGTCAGGTTCTTTCTTTACGCAGCATAATAGATGAATATGGGGTAAAGAAGTGCTTATCACACATAGATGCGGTACCTGATAACTTCCTTTTTATCGCTTGCAATGATAAAAGCAATATCAGGCTTATTGACTGGGAATATTCAGGTATGCAGGACCCTCATGTTGATATAGCGATGTTCTGCATTTATTCTATGTACGACAAAAAACATATTGACCGGACTATACGTGCATATTTTACCGAAGGTTGTCCCGAGGAAATATATACTAAGATATATTGTTATATTGCCATTTGTGGTTTATTATGGAGTAACTGGTGTGAATATAAACGTATTCTCGGAGTAACGTTCGGTGAATATTCCTTAATTCAATATAATTATGCAAAAAAATATTATAAATATGTGCAAAAGCGCATAGCAGAGGGAAAAGGACCTGAAAAATGAATTGTGTTCAAAGAGCTATAATAATGGCGGCAGGCTTTGGCAAGCGTATGCAGCCTCTTACCTTGCGCACGCCCAAGCCACTTATAGAAGTTAACGGAATCAGAATGATAGATAGCGTTATAAATGCATTGCACAAAAACGGCATTTATGAAATATACGTGGTTGTAGGCTATCTGAAAGAGAAGTTTTTACCTCTTGAAGAACAATATACAGGGCTTAAGCTTATCGAAAACCCGTATTACGACACCTGCAATAATATATCCTCCTTGTACGTTGCACGCGAGCATCTCGAAAATGCCATTATCCTTGATGGTGACCAGATTGTATATAACGAGGGAATATTATCACCCGAATTTGAACGTTCGGGATATAATGCGATATATACAGATGAGCATACAGATGAGTGGTTGCTGCAGGTTGAGGACGGAGTTGTTACATCGTGCAGCCGCACGGGCGGAAAAGGCGGCTGGCAGTTGTTCAGCGTTTCGCGTTGGAGCGAGCAGGATGCAAAAAAGCTTAGAAAACATCTTGAAATCGAGTTCTGTGAGAATAAAAACACTCAGATTTATTGGGATGACGTGGCTTTGTTTTGCTACCCCGATGAGTATCAGTTGGGTATAAGACCAATGAATTACGGTGATGTGTCGGAGATTGACTCAATAACAGAGCTTGTTGATGCTGACCCGCGATATAAGAATATTATTAACGGAGGAAATGACGTATGATTAACAACAAGAAGTCTGAAAAGACAAAAATTGACTGGATAATTACCCTTGTTCCGTTATTGTTGATTGTTGGATTAGGTGTAATTTTCTTTATTGCACCTGACAAATCCAACGAAATAATCAGCCAGATTCGCTACCTGTTAGGTGACACTATGGGTGTGTATTATCTGATTATAGGACTGGGTGTGTTCCTTTGTTCACTGTTTGTTTCATTTTCCAAGTACGGTAACATTGTTTTGGGCGGACAGAACGAGAAACCCAAGTATTCATTCCTTGCATGGGGCTCAATGATGTTTACTGCAGGTCTTGCTGCAGATATTCTTTTCTATTCATTTTCTGAGTGGATTCTGTATGCAACTGATCCCCATATTGCAGAAATGGGTGGTATGCAGAAATGGGCAGGCGTTTTCCCCTTGTTCCATTGGAGTCTTATTCCCTGGGGCTTTTATCTGATGCTGGCGGCAGCCTTTGGCTTTATGTTGCACGTCCGTAAGAGGGAGCGTCAGAAATATTCTGAGGCATGCAGACCTATTCTCGGTAAGCATACTGACGGCTTTGCAGGCAGAATAATTGATTTGTTGGCAGTTTTTGCTCTTCTGGCAGGTACTGCAACAACCTTCAGCCTGGCGACACCCCTTATGTCTAACATTATTCTTGAACTTTTCAATATAGAGGTAAACCGCACAATTATTGATATTATAATACTTGTTGTAACCTGTATTGTTTATACATATTCTCTGTTGCATGGCTTCAAGGGTATCAGCATTCTTGCGAAGTCCTGTGTTTATATGTTCTTCGGCTTGCTTGCGTTTGTGTTTATTGCAGGCGGGGAAACACGTTATATCATTGAAACGGGTGTTGAATCCCTGGGAACAATGATTGGAAACTTCTTTGAATTATCAACCTTCAGCGATCCTCAAAGAACAACATCATTCCCTCAGAACTGGACAATATTCTATTGGGCATATTGGATGGTATGGTGTGTTGCCGCTCCATTCTTTATCGGTACCATTTCCAAGGGTCGTACGGTGCGTCAGACAATTATGGGCGGATATGCTTTCGGTGTGACATCAACTCTTGTAAGCTTTATAGTTCTTGGTAACCATTCTATGAGTAAGCAGGTATCCGGTGAAGCCGACTTTATTGCTACCTACACAGAAAACGGTGACTTGTACCAGGTGATTATTGATATGATTAAAACCTTGCCTGTTGCACCGGTGATTCTGGTCGTTGTCCTGCTCACTATGATAGCTTTCTATGCTACCTCATTTGATTCAATTGCCCTGATCGGTTCATGCTACAGCTACAAAAAGCTGGGTGAAAATGAACAGCCCCATAAGCTTGTACAGCTTCTTTGGTGTATCTTACTTATCTTACTTCCCATTATTCTTCTGTTCTCAGAAAGCTCTATGGCAAACCTTCAATCGGTGAGCATTATAGCAGCATTCCCAATAGGTATTGTTATTGTTCTGATAACAGCAAGCTTTATTAAGGATGCGCGTAAATTCCTACAGGAAAGAAATGCAAAAGCCGTTGATAGTGAGTCTGTGGCGGAAGCTGTAGAAACGAAATAAATTCTGCCGTATTTAGCAGTTAGGAGCATTTTATGAAGGTGCTGATTATTTCACATAACCCGATGTCTGTCAGGACAAGCATCGGTAAAACACTTGTTTCACTATTTGCCACCTTTGAAAAAGAGGAGCTCTGCCAGTTATATATCAATAGCGGAGCACCTGAGTGTGATATGTGCTCGTCCTGTTACAGAATCAAGGAAAAGAGTGTTCTCAAGGGAATATTTACCCGCAGAGTGCAGGGCGGTGTGGTTGCAGGTGAGGTGACTTCTGTTGAGCAGAGTGTTTCCAAAAGTAAAACGAGCAGTGCAAACAGAAACAGGCCATATGTTGATTTAATGCGTGATACAATGTGGGCGATGTCTCCCTGGTACAACAAAAACGTCCGTCGATGGGTGGAGGAACAGCAGCCTACCTGTATTTTTGCTGCAATAGGAAGCAATAAGTTTTTATATGATATGGCATTGAAAATATCAAAGGATTTTTCTTTGCCTTTATATACTTATGTTTGTGACGATTTTTATACAATGAAGCCGCCCAAAGAGTTTTTGGGTAAGCTGTGGAGTCGGCTTTTGCGTCGCAAGACCCGCCAATTGTTAGGGTCATCAGCAGGGATTATTTCTATCTGCTCTGAAATGAGTGAGGTTTATCAGAAAGAATTCGGTGTACCTGCAACAACTGTAATGACGGGCTCGAATTATGCTTTGGCAACTGAGCCTCGCGTGGGTGATTCTGTTGATTCATTCAGGTATTTTGGTAAGGTAAGCCTTAACAGATACAAATCATTGTTTGCTATAGGATGTGTCCTTGATAAAATAAATGAAGCGCAAGGCAAAAACTGCGTTTTAGACATTTATTGCGGTGCGGTTTCACCTGATGAGGAAAAGGTGTTGACCCAAAGTAAGTGTATAAAACTCCATGATTTTATTTCAGGACAGGAATTTGAAGACACATTTTTCTCATCACAGGTGCTTATTCATATTGAATCCTTTGATGAGGAATCCATCGACAGGGTTCGTCACTCTGTTTCCACAAAAATCGCAGACAGTTTATCAAGCGGAATTCCCTTGTTGGCTTACGGACCCGGAGAAGTGGCTTCAATGGGCCATTTGTTGCGCAATAATTGTGCTTTTGTGGCTACCGATGAGGATGGTCTGGAAGAAGTAATGAAGGAATTATTGGAGAGAAAACAGCTTCGTTCAGAAGTGGTACAACGGGCATTACTGACAGCAAAAGAGTACCATGATCCGCAAAAGGCAAGTGAAAAAATCCGAGATTTTGTGAGTTAAAGGAAAAACACCTGTATGCAGATTGCTTGCAGGTGTTTTATCAATAACAGAAACAGGGAGCACAAGATGAATAAGAGTAAAAAAAATATAATTATCATCACGGCGATTGCAATACTTGTGGCAGGTATCCTGTGCCGACAGGAGTTTTTCCTGATGATTCCCTTGTTTATATCCCTTTTTGTGATGGGGTTTCAGTCAGAGGCTAACAGACTCGGTGCGCTGGCAGGAGCAATAAATTCCCTGATTTACACCGTGGCATATATTTATATGGGTGTTTACGCATCTGCCGCATCAGCGGCACTATTCAGCTTCCCTATACAATTGATGACTTTTTTCAGGTGGAAGAAAAAAGCATATAAAAAGACAGTTGTTTTCCGCAGGATGTCAACGAAAACGAGGGTGGCTTCCGCAATTTGCTTTGTTGCTTTGTGGACAGCCCTTGCAGTAATTTTTGTTAAAATGGATTATGAATACGCAATCCTTGACAGCGGCTCGTTTTTGATGGGCTTTATAACACCCGTGCTTACAATGCTTGCCTTTATTGAATATACTTATCTGTGGCTTGTGTCGGCAGTTGTGGGTCTTCTTCTGAGTGTGCAGATGGTAGTGAATGATTACAAGGAAACAACCTATCTGATTTACTCAGTATATTGCTTCTACTGTATAATCTGTGCATTTATAAATGTCCGCAAATTCTACAAGGAGCAGCAATCTCAGTTACAGGGTGAAGTGAGGGAATAATATGAAGAAAAAAGTTATTGCATTTCTTCTTGCAGCGGTAATAATTCTGTGTGTGGCAGGTGTTGGTGTGAAAGGGTATCTGACATTTCCCGAGTATGAAAAGACTGACTCCATAAAATTTGCTCAATCCTTGGGCAGAGGGTGGAATCTGGGAAACACTTTTGAAGCCTGCGAAAAGCACTCCACGGAGAAAGCAGGGCTTGAAACCGAAACAATGTGGGGAAACCCCGAAACCACAAGGGAGCTTATCGCCTTTGTAAAGGATTGTGGCTTTGACAGTATAAGAATCCCTGTTACCTGGGCACAGCACCTTGGTGATGCACCCGATTACACTATTGATAAAGCCTGGCTTGACAGGGTAAATCAGGTTGTTGATTGGGCGCTTGAGTGTGGTTTGAAGGTGATTATAAATGTTCACCACGACGATGCCTTCTGGCTCATAACCGACAACGGGCATAAGGAGAATACAGAGCTTATTCTTACTGCGGTATGGGCACAGATTTGTGAACGCTTTAAGGATTATGATGAAAATCTTGTTTTTGACGTAATGAACGAGCCTCGCGTTGAGGGTGCCGAGGGTGAGTGGCAGGGCACAGATGAGTGGCGTCAGGTTGTAAATGAGCTGAACTTTTCTGCACTTGAAACCATAAGAAACAGCGGTGGCAAAAATGCCACAAGGTATGTTATGATACCCACCTATGCTGCAAGCGGACTTCCCGAAAATATTGACGCGCTCCGATTGCCCGAGGATGACCGAGTAATTGTGTCCGTTCACTATTATTACGGCACCGCCCACCAATCGGAGTTTCCCGATGCGGAGAAAAAATGGGGTATCGGTCAGAGGTTAGAGCTTTGTAAAACCTTCCGTCACATTCACGATGCGTACATAGCCAAGGGCTACGGTGTGTGTAAAAGTGAGTTTGGCTATACGGACCGCGAAAACCTTGAAAACCTTGCATATAATGCGAAATTCTATGTTGAATTAGCAGAGAAAGCGGGCTTTTCCTGCTTTGTGTGGGATAACGGTGAGTCCTTCGGCATTATAGACCGCAACAACCTTACCGTACTTTATCCCGAATATCTTGATGCAATTACAAAGTGATTTAAAAAGGAGACAATCCTATGTTTGCGAAAATTTATGATACAGAAATTAAAATCGACTACAATAATGCTGATGGCTTTAACAGATACCCAAACGATATTATGGCAGAGTATAATCAGTCCATAGAAGAGGGTCTCGACATAGAGCGTCACAAGGCTTTCTTTGAACAGGTTGCCGCTATGGAAAACGGTGCGGAAAAGACTGCTATGAGTGAAGAGATTTTTGATATAGTAATCAATTCAGAAATCAGGGCAGATTATAAATACAACGAGCCCAATGACCTTGAGGGCATCAAGGCACAAAGAAAGCCATATACTTTCCGATGCAATATGACCGATAACGACACTCTCAAAAATAAAATTCTCGGTGCGTGGACAGGTCGTGCTGTCGGTTGTCTCCTCGGTAAACCTGTTGAGGGTATGCGAGCACATGAGCTTATACCTTTCCTTAAGGAAACAGGGAATTACCCATTGCGCAGGTATATTATCTCCTCGGATGTGACCGATGAGATACAGTCCCACTACAAGTATAAGCCTAATAAAAAGGCACTTGCGGACAACGTGGATGGCATGCCCGTTGACGACGACACAAACTACGTTGTACTTGCACAGAAGATTATTGAAGAATTCGGCAAGGACTTTGAAAGCGACGACGTTGCAGAAGTCTGGATGAAATACCAGTCCGTTTTCTCATATTTTACTGCAGAGCGTATTGCATACGTGAACTTTATAAACTGTATTGCGCCACCTGCATCTGCAATGTATAAGAATGTGTGTCGTGAGTGGATTGGTGCACAGATAAGGGGTGACTACTTCGGCTACATCTGTCCCGGTGACTCGGAAAAGGCGGCAGAGATGGCGTTTAACGATGCCTGCATTTCCCACGTTAAAAATGGTGTGTATGGTGAAATGTTTGTGTCCGCTATGATAGCTTGTGCCGCGATTACTGATAATATCGAGGATATTATCAAGGGCGGTCTTGCACAGATTCCCGCTTCTTCAAGGCTTTATGAAAGCGTAATGAAGATTATTGACCTTTACAAAAACGGCGCAGGCGTTGATGATGTGTTCAATTACATTCACATTGCTTACGATGACAAAACAGACCACGGCTGGTGCCATGTTATTTCAAATGCTATGATTGTAACTGCCGCGCTCCTTTATGGTGAGGGTGATTTCGGCAAATCAATCTGCACCGCGGTGGGTATGGCATTTGATACCGATTGCAACGGTGCAACAGTCGGCTCAATTCTTGGTATGCGCGGTGGTATCGCTTGTATCGACGATTGTTGGAAAAAGCCCATAAACGGCAAAATCCACACATCAATTTTCGGTGTGGGCACGGTGAATATTGAGGACGCGGTTGAAAAGACGATGGAGCATATAGAGATGTAAAAACAAGACCTATCTGCATTAAGCGGATAGGTCTTGCTGTTATTTATGATTCTTTATGTAATACTTATAGAACTTCACGCAATCGGCAACTTCCTTGACACCGATGCTTTCGTTAGCGGCGTGCATTGCGGCAAGCTGAGCGTTACTCATCTTAATGGGGCAGAAACGCAGGCAGTTGTCGGCAATCTCTTCGTAATGACGGCAATCTGTACCACCTGTCATAAGGTAGGGGATAACGCCTGCATCGGGGTAACACTCATTAAGGCATTTCTTAAGATAGCCGAACTCCTCACCCTTGTAGTCAACTGTGTTTGAAGCGTTACGGGCATGGATGATTTCAAACTCAAGGTCATATTTATCTGCATATTTCTTAAGTACTGCAAGTGACTCCTCAACGTTCTGATGGGGAGCGGTGCGGAGATTGCACACAACATAAGCCTCGGAGGGGATAACGTTGGGAGTGTGTGAGCCCTCTGCCATTGTGCAACAGAAGGTTGTCTTTACAAAGGCGTTGCACATTGGCGAAACCATAGGAAGCACCTTTGTAAGAAGACCCTTGAACAGCCACATATTACCCAACACCATTCTGAGAGGAAAGCCAAGGTAGGGTGCGGCTTCGTCCAGCATTGCATAAACTGCTCCTGAAATCTCTGCCTTAAAGGGCTTGTCTTTTTCAACATCGGCTACGAATTTTGAAAGTCTTGCCAGGGGAGTGTTGCTGCGGGGTGTTGATGAGTGACCACCCTTGCCCTTGGCAATAACCTTAAGGTCTATGTAGCCTTTTTCCAAAAGACCGATTGCGGCACACCAGCCCTTCATTGTGGGTAACTGGTCTTTAAGAATTGCACCACCCTCGTCCATTGCAACATCAAGATGTACACCCTTTGATTTAAGGTAATTAACAAGCTTTGGTGCACCCTCGCCTGAGATTTCCTTGTCAACTGCAGTTGAAAGGTAAATATCACAGGGTGGCTCGTAGCCCTCTGCCAATAATTCTTCAATAGCCTGGAACTCTGAGAAAACTGTCGATTTGCAGTCCATAGCACCTCGTCCGTGGATATTACCGTCAACTATTTCGCCTGAGAAGGGATCCTTTTCCCAATTGGGCTCATCTGCTGTAACAACGTCCTGGTGACCCATAAGGAGAATACCGTTTCTCTCAGGGTCCTTGCCTGCCCAACGGAAAAGAAGGTTGCCTTCAATCTCGGTCTTTTCGAGCTTTGAGAAAATAAGCGGAAAGTTCTTTTCCATAACCTTGTGAAGCTTGTAAAACTCTGTAAGGTCGGTGTTACCGCGCAATGAAATTGTGGGTACCTGAACCATTTCGGAAAGAGCCGAGGCATATTTGTAAGCCTCTTCCTCGGTGGGATTTATGGCAGGTGTGTTTGTGTTGGGCTTTGCCTTGATTTTAACTGCCCTGAGTGCTGCAACAATAAGGAGCAACACGATTAGTGCGAGTACAACAAGCAATGCAATGCCGATATACTTCATATTTATCATTTCCTTTCGGTATTATCTGCTGTGCATAATTATACTACTATAATTTAAATAAGTAAATATTTCTTGTAACATATTTTTGATTGTGATATATTAAAACCAAGAGATGCGGAAGAGGTTATTATGAATAAAGTTCTTAAAAAAGTAAAAAAGACAGTTGATAAGACAATACCTGATAAAAAGGAGTTAACGCACCCCGATCACCCCAGGCTCGACTATATAATGCTTGTTGTTCGTAATCTTATGGTGATGTCTGCGGTATTGCTGTTTGTGCTTTCATTCTTTTTTGATGATGCTCACCACACCCTGAGGGGTATTGCCTATTTTTGTGGTGCAGGGGCTTATGGCTTTGAGTGTCTGCTTATAACGGACTGCTTTAAGGTAAAAGTCCCTCACGAAGAAATGTTTATGATATATTGCTTCGGTCCGTTGTACATGCTTTTGGGTATCGGTTATTTTTTAGGATAAGTATATGGTTAAGGTTACTGTTAATGGCAAAAGTTTATATGCAGAAAAAGGCACTTTGCTATCGGATATTCTTATGAAATCCGGAGCAAGGTCAGACCATCCCTGTGGCGGTAAGGGAATCTGCAGAAAATGTATGGTAACAGTCAACGGCAAGACGGAATTATCATGTCAATACAGAGTTACGGGGGATATTGAAGTAACCTTGAACAAAAACCAAATCTGTTCCTGTTCGGGGGCGAAAATTGAGGATTGCAAATCACGGAATATGTGCTACGTCCTTGACCTTGGCACCACAACCCTTGCACTTGCGCTTGTTTCCCTTGATAATAAGGCGATAGCAGCTGTTGAACAGAGGATAAATTCTCAAAGGCTATACGGTGCAGACGTAATTTCACGTATTGAGTACTGCACCAAAAATGGTACGGATGCCTTGCAAAAATCTGTAATAAACGACGTGAATATGCTTGTTGCCGAAATGGGTATTGAAAAAGACCTGCCCATATACGTTGTGGGCAACACTACAATGCTGCATATATTTTTCGGAAAAGACCCTTCTTCCATAGGTGTTGCACCGTATACACCGCAATTTCTTGAAAGTATTACGGCAAGGGGTTGCGATTTGGGTCTTTGCGGTGTTTCAATTGCAAAATCCCTTCCTTCGATACATTCATTTGTGGGTGCAGATATTGTTGCGGGAATAAATCTTGTAAATGAAAATTTGAATGAAAAGTATAATTTCCTTGTGGATTTAGGAACAAATGCAGAAATTGCTTTGTTTTCAAGGAATAAAATTTATTGTACCTCGGCGGCAGCAGGTCCCTGCTTTGAGGGTGCAAATATTACCTGTGGTATGAGTGCCGAAACGGGTGCACTCTGTGAGTATAGTGAAGCGGGCTATAAAACCGTAGGGGGTATATCACCCAAGGGTATTTGCGGTACGGGGCTCGTGGATATCATCGCCACGCTCCTTCGCAACGGCGAAATTGACAAAACAGGGTATATGAATTGTGAAAAGAAATTTGTTGCCCCCAATATTTACATTAAAAGGGACGACGTGCGACAGTATCAGCTCGCAAAATCTGCGGTTTGTTCAGGTATGATTGCCCTTATGAGGACAGCGGACATAGATTTTAAGGATATTGAAAAGCTCTATGTTTCAGGTGGTTTTTCCACAAAAATCAACGTTATAAATGCAGCAGAGACAGGTCTCATACCCGTACAATTAAAGGAAAAGCTTATAATACTCAATAACAGTAGCCTTCTTGGTGCTGTAAAATATGTTTGCCGCAACGACGATCTGTATGAAATTGTAAAGGAAGCAAAATACGTTGATTTGTCATTGCATAAGGATTTTTCTGCTTTGTTTACGGAAAATATGACGTTTTGATTGACATTGTAAGCAGTTTGATATACTATTTTGACATAGGAAAATAAGGAAGGGATTGGCTTTATGAAGAAACTAACAGCAATTTTTATGTCATTTGTTCTGGCGTTCACAATTTGTGTGCCTGCATTTGCGGTTGACGATTACGTTTATGAACCAGACTACGACGGCAACCCCGTCATTATTGTCAGGGGTATCGATTTTGCAGGTCTTACCTATGCCGACGGTACAAAGGCTTTGCAGGTCAATGGCGGACAGATTGTTTCACTTCTCTTCAAATCGTTCTGGGGAAGCCTTTCTCTTCAGGGTGAGGAAACAATTGCCGACGGCATTTTTGAGGTCGCAAAGGGAATTTTCCAGCCTATTGCACCCGACAGCGAGGGTAATGCAACAAACGGTGTTTCTATGGTACAATATCCGGGTCCTGTTTCGGACCATCCGGACCTTCTCTATTCACTGACAGACGGCGCCGAGCCCGGTATAGTAAAGACCGCTGTTGAAAAGTATGGTCCACAGAATACATATTTCTTCACATATGACTGGCGCAAAACTCCCGAGCAGCTTGCAGAGGAGCTGAGCTCATTTGTTGAAACCGCCAAGGAAAACAGCGGCAAGGATAAGGTTAATATTATCTGTGCTTCAATGGGTTGTATGGTAACAACTGCTTATCTTCACTACTACGGTTCTGATAGTGTTGAGTCTGCGGTATATCTTTCAGGTGCACACAACGGTACTTACGTGTGCGGTGATGCGCTTAACGGCAGAATCGTTTTTGAGTCACAGGTGCTTGTAGACTTCCTTAACTATTCCGCAGGTGACAATCTTGTTCTCAAGCTTTTCTTCGGCGTGTTCAAAGCTCTCGGTGCGGTTGATTTCCTTACATTTGTTATAAATGATACCGTGCAGACAAGCTTTGACAGAGGAAATGACGTAATGCTCCGTGATTGTCTCGGTACAATGTGCGGCTTGTGGGCGCTTTGTCCCGACGAGGACTTTGAAAGTGCAGTCGAAAACATCTTCGGCGGTCACGAGGAGGAATATCCCGTGCTCCTCGAGAAGCTGGAGGAAACAAAAAGCTTTGTTTTCAGCACACAGGAAACACTTCAGCGCGCAATGGATAACGGCACGAAGCTTTCCTTCGTTTCAAACTACAATCAACCCCTCATTCCCATATATGAAAGAGCAACAGTAAACGGTGATTCCGTTCTCGAAACAGAGCTTACATCAAACTTTGCAACAGTTGCAGACTTTGGTGAAACACTTTCGCAGGAATACCTTGAGGGCAAGGACAGAACGCTCGTTTCACCTGACAGGGTGGTGGATGCTTCAACTGCCTGGTTCGTTGATAATACCTGGTATGTGAAGGATGCTCCCCACGTTGCGGCAGATTACGGCACAGAATTCAGCGATTTTACCTTTACTCTTCTTGAAAGCCCTGTTCAGCCTACGGTGGACACCTTCCCCGAATATCCCAGGTTTATGATAGCCGATGCTGAATTAAATCTCAGAGAACATTAAAAAATATCCGTCTGAAAATTTTGTCGGTTTTCAGGCGGATTTCCGTTGTGATTTAGTAGCTTATGTGATACAATAATTGAAACTTATTTGTTAGGTAGTGATTATTTTGAATTCTGAAGTTATGCAGGTATTGTCCTTTGTGTTCAGCACACTCGGTCTTGTGTCAATGATTGTTGCTTCACTTGTCAAGGGCAAAAGCATGAAGGTTATTCTGGCTCTTGTTTTTTGCGGCAATTTCTTCTTTGCAATGAGCTATCTTCTCGGCGGTCAGGGCATCAACGGTGCTGCATCCTGCCTTGTTGGTGCTGTGCAGTCAATTATAAATTATTTCTTCGACTCCAAAAACAAGCCTTTACCAAAATGGTTGGTTGCAATTTATGGCTTTTCTTTTGTTGCCGTAAATGTTGTTGTTAGTGGCGGCGCAAGTAAAGAGGGCGTATTTATAAGTTGGTTATGCATTTTAGCAATCATTGCAAGCCTCAGTTTTATTTTGTGCATTGGTCAGAAATCGGGCGCAAAGTACCGCTTCTGGACTATTGTAAATGTTGTTTTATGGTGCGTTTACGATCTGATTTCAGGCTCTTACGGTGCGCTTACAAGCCATATTCCCTTGTTGGTGTTTACTGTTGCGGGTATGATTATCCACGACAGAAAAAACAAAAAACCGGAAAAAGTAACAGCGGAGAAATAACTTATGGAGAAGAAAAAACCTGTATTATTACTTGATTTGTTCCTTGTCCGTCACGGACAGAGTGAGGGTAACGTGCGTAGCAATGCTGAGGGGCTTTCGCTTTCGAGCAGGGAAGACCCACCCCTTACGGCAAAGGGTCAGCGTCAGGCATACCTTGCGGGAGAGTTTTTGTCAGATATTGTGTTTGACACAGTTTTTGCAAGCCCCCTTACAAGGGCGGTACAGACCGCAAACGAGATTGTAAAAGAGCAGGTTGCTCCCAAACCCATTGAAATTCTGCCGTATATTATTGAGGCAGGTGTTTCTGAGGAATATAACGACGGTCTCGACAGGGTAATTGCAATGAATTACGATATTGCCCTTGCCGAAAATCTGCCCGATAACACACCACTCATTATGCACACACGCTCCGACGACCCCGACGGACTTTTTGCAAGGGCACGTGTAGCGGTTGATTATCTTTTAAAAAGATTTAACAAGGGCGAAAAGGTTGCCCTTGTAAGCCACGGAGCATTCCTTACATACATTGTGTTTGACCTTATGGGCTTTGAGGGTAAATTACCTATATTCGATGTAAATTTCAAAAACACGGGTATAACAAGAGTGCTTGTTTACGAAAAAGGCACAAACCCATACGGTGACGTGGTTTTTGATTACATAAACAGTACAGAACACCTTTTCGGTGAATGATAGGAGAATTTATATGATGGATAAATACGCACGCTTCAGGTATCAGCCCTGTTTACCTTTAGGAAAAGACGGCAAAAGAGTTACCGCATCTGAAGAGCACGCTCAGCTTTCGCGCAGGGCGGCAACAGAGGGTATGGTGCTTTTGAAAAATACAGATAAGGCTCTGCCCCTTGCCAAAACCGAGAAAATAGCACTTTTCGGCAAGGCTACCATTGAATATATCAAGGGTGGCGGCGGTAGTGGCGACGTGCATTGTCCTTACATCCGCAACATTTACGAGGGTTTTAAGATGAAGGGTGCCCCTGTTTACGAGCCGGTTATTGATTTTTATAAAAAACACGTTGAAGAGGGACAGAAAAATGTGCCTACTCAAAAGGAAATTGATGCAATCTGGAATATTGTTAATGCCAATGACTTTTTCACAATAATCGAAGAGCTGGAAGGCAAGGATCGGGATCAGGTTACTTATGAAACCTTCCAGAGTATGCACGTTAAAGAAGCAAAAGTGCCCGACAGCCTCATTGAGTCTGCTGCAGCGTGGGCAGATACCGCGGTTATTACAGTTAGCCGTTTTTCTGCTGAGGGTGTTGACCGCAGAGCCGAGGGGGGCGACTATTACCTTTCTGACCTTGAAAAGGAGCTTATCGACAAAGCGGGCAAGCTTTTCAAAAAGGTTGTTGTTGTGATTAACTCAGGCGGTATTGTGGACTGCGAATATCTTGAAAATAACGAAAATGTAAAGGCTATACTCTTCTCCTGGCAGGGCGGTATGGAGGGTGGTGCCGCCGTTGCGGATATCCTCTATGGCGATGTTAACCCATCAGGTAAATTGGTTGATACCTTTGCAAAATCATATGATTTTTACCCCGGAATTGAAGACTTCAACAAGAATTTCCTTTACCTTGATTACAGCGAGGATATCTACGTTGGCTACCGCTATTTTGAAACTATCCCCGGTGCAAAGGATAAGGTGCGTTATCCCTTCGGCTACGGTCTGTCATACACAACCTTTGATATTACGGGCAGGGTCTGTTGTGAAAGCGATGGCAAAATCGTTGCCGTTTGCACAGTAACAAACACAGGCGATGTTGCAGGCAAGGAAATTGTTCAGCTTTATTACAGCGCACCTCAGGGCAAGCTGGGTAAACCTGCCATTGAACTTGGTGCATTCAAAAAGACAAAGCTTTTAGCTCCGGGCGAGAGTGAATCTGTTGTCTGCTCCTTTGACCTTAGAGATATGGCAAGCTTTGATGACTTGGGCAGGATTCAGAAATCAGCATACATCCTTGAAAAGGGAGACTATAATTTCTGGCTTGGAACGTCGGTCAGAAACGTTGAAAAGCTTTCATTTACATATACAGTAAATGACGATACGGTAACAGAGCAGTGCTCCGATTGGTGCAAGCCCTTCAGGCTTGAAAAGAGAATGGTCTCCGACGGCACTTATGAAAAGCTTCCCATGGGTGAGGAGCATTATTTCTACGGCATAAATGAGCCTGTAAAATCCACAGCACCCGAAGAACCTGTTATGTTTGACGAAATCGGTAAGAGTATTTCTCTTGACGACTTTATTGCACAGTTCACACTTGAAGAGTTAATGGATTTTGTAGGCGGTAAGGAGCCGACAGGTGTTGCAAACACAGGCTGCTTCGGTGGTATGAAACGTCTTGGAATTCCACCAATCCCCACTGCCGACGGACCTGCAGGCCTGCGCCTCGACCCTGAAACAGGAATTCCCACAACTGCGTGGCCCTGCTCAACTCTCATTGCCTGCGCCTGGGACCCTGACCTTGCCTTTGAGGTTGGTGTTGGCGGTGGCTCCGAAATCCGTGAAAATAATATTGGTATCTGGCTTTCGCCGGCACTTAATATCCACAGAAATCCACTTTGCGGCAGAAACTTTGAATATCTGTCTGAGGATCCCATCATTTCAGGCAAAATTGCCGCAGCACAGATGCGCGGTGTACAGTCACAGAAGGTTGCCGTTTCAATGAAGCACTTTGCTTGTAATAACAAAGAGGCTAACCGTATGGGCTGTGACTCACGCCTTTCCGAGAGAGCTCTCCGTGAGATTTATCTTAAGGGATTTGAAATCTGTGTTAAGGAGGCAAACCCCTGGACGGTTATGTCCTCATACAACCTTATCAACGGTCAGCATACCTCTGAGAGCTACGAGCTCCTTACAGGTATTCTCCGCGACGAGTGGGGCTTCAGAAATATGGTTACAACTGACTGGGGTGTAAAAAATGACCCTGTTAAAGAGGTGAGAGCAGGTAACGATATGAAAATGCATGTTGGTTACCCCGAAGACCTTATGGCAGGCTATAAGGCAGGAGAATTGACACGCGCTGATTTGGAGCTTTGTGTGAAGAGAATAATTGAGATGACACTCAGGATGGCGGAATAATTGTGGTCTTTTTGCGAATTGCTTGACTTAGCTCGCTTGACGTATCCTGATAC
>JAZNLJ010000039.1:0-2765 GCA_045579005.1 Acutalibacteraceae bacterium
ACAAAATAGGTTATTTTGGACTAAATTTAGACTTATTTACAGGAGGTCGTAATATGTCAGCATTAACAAACAACAAGAGCGTCCTTGCTTGGATTGACGAAAAAGTTGATCTTGTAAAGCCCGACAAAATTGTTTGGATTGACGGCTCTAAAGAACAGATTGAGGAGCTCAGAGCAACTGCTTGCTCAACAGGCGAACTCATCAAACTTAATCAGGAACTTCTCCCCGACTGCTATCTTCACAGAACCGCAGTAAACGACGTTGCTCGTGTTGAGGGCAGAACCTTCATCTGCGCAAACACAAAAGAAGAAGCAGGCCCCACAAATAACTGGATGGACCCTGCTGAAGCTTATGAAATGCTTTATGATATTGCTCGCGACAGCTACAAAGGCA
Organism: Acutalibacteraceae bacterium; assembly: GCA_045579005.1. GTDB lineage: Bacteria > Bacillota > Clostridia > Oscillospirales > Acutalibacteraceae > DTU089. The sequence goes on from JAZNLJ010000039.1 coordinate 394, forward strand.
GAACAATGTACGTAATCCCCTATTCAATGGGCCCCGTTGGTTCACCCTTTGCAAAAGTTGGTATTGAGCTTACTGACTCTATCTATGTTGTTCTCAACATGGTTATTATGACAAGAGTTGGTAAAGACGTTCTCGAAGTACTTGGCGACAGCGATGACTGGGTTCGCGGTCTTCACTGCCGTTGTGACATCGACGAAGAAAAGAGATATATCTGCCAGTTCCCGCAGGACAACACAATTATCTCCGTTAACTCAGGTTACGGCGGAAACGTTCTTCTCGGTAAAAAATGCTTTGCACTTCGTATCGCTTCATATCAGGGTTGGAAAGAAGGATGGCAGGCAGAGCATATGCTCATCCTTGGTATCGAAAATCCCCAGGGAGAAGTTAAATATATCTGTGCAGCTTTCCCCTCTGCTTGCGGTAAAACAAACCTTGCTATGCTTATTCCTCCGGAGCTTTACAAGGAAAAAGGCTATAAAGTATGGTGCGTTGGTGACGATATTTCCTGGATTCGTAAGGGTCCTGACGGCCGACTTTACGCTATCAACCCCGAAAACGGTTTCTTTGGCGTTGCTCCCGGTACTAACGTAAAATCCAACCCCAATGCTCTTGCTTCAACAAAGAAGGGCACAATCTTCACAAACGTTGCTCACAACCTTGATGATAATACTGTTTGGTGGGAAGGTCTTGACAAGAATCCTCCTGCAAATGCAGTTGAATGGAAAGGCAATCCCTGGAACGGTCAGGAAAGCGAAGAAAAGGGCGCTCATCCCAACAGCCGTTTCACAGCTCCTGCTGTTAACTGTCCTTGCCTCAGCCCCGAATTTGAGAACCCCAACGGTGTTCCGATTAGTGCTATCGTATTCGGCGGCAGACGTGCAAAGCTTGCTCCCCTTGTTTATCAGTCACGTGACTGGAACCATGGTGTATTCGTTGGTTCAATTATGGCTTCCGAAACAACTGCTGCAGCTGCAGGTGCAGTTGGCGTTGTTCGTCGTGACCCAATGGCAATGCTTCCCTTCTGCGGTTACAATATGGCAGATTACTGGCAGCATTGGATTGACATTGGTGAAACTCTTGATCCCGAAAAAGCTCCCAAAATCTTCAACGTTAACTGGTTCCGTAAGGACGATGAAGGCAACTTTATGTGGCCCGGCTTCGGTGATAACCTCAGAGTTCTTGAATGGATTATCAACCGTTGCGAAGGCAAGGTAGATGCTAAGGATACAGAAATCGGTTACATCCCCTATGCAAAGGACATCAACATTGAAGGTCTTGAGGGTGAGGTTTCTCTCGAATCTCTCGAAAGCATCCTTGAAGTTGAAAAAGAGCTCTGGCAGGAAGATGCAAAGGGTATTGAAGAATTCTACGCTAAATTCGGCGATAAGATTCCCGCAGTACTTGCAGAAGAACTCGCTACTCTTAAAAAGAATGTTCAATAATTAAATTGTTATAAGGGTTGTGCTTCGGTACAGCCCTTAAACACATTATTATAATAAAGAAAGAAGTCGTTTATAATGGCAAAGCTTACAAGAGATAATAAAGACGGTATCTATTCACTTATGCTCACTCCTTTTTTTGAGGATAGAACAATTGACTATGATACATACGAAGAATATGCTGATTGGCAGGTTGCTCAGGGTGTTGACCACCTTTTCGCAGTTTGCGGTAGCTCTGAAATGAAAGAGCTTACTCTTGAAGAAAGACTTAAACTTGCAACTCTCACAGTTAAGCACAAAGGCGAAACTACTGTTGTTGCAACTGCAAACATCGAAGCAACTAAAGAAGAAAACCTTGAAGAAATCAAGAAAATGGAGCAGACAGGTGTTGACGGTCTTGTTCTTACCACAAAAGGTATGGGCGATGACGATGACAAGCTTGTTGAATATATCAGAGAATTAGCTTCAAGCACAACTCTCCCCGTTTTCCTTTATGAATTCCCCGGCTTCCAGCCTCACCTTATGAGCGGTAAAGCTTATGGCGAGCTTACAAAGGATGGTCTTATCTGGGGTATCAAAGATACAACCTGCTCCCTTGAAATGATTAAAGAAAAAATCGCTAACAAAGGCGATTCAACAATCATTCAGGCAAATATGCCCTATCTTTTCGATTCTTATGTTGCAGGTGCAAGAGGCGTTATGGCTACTCCCACATCCTGCGGTGGTGCATTCTTCCAGAGATTCCACGAAGCATTCGTAAGCGGTGATATGGCTCTTGCAGAACAGCGATACAATGAAATTATTCTTCTTGACAACGCTATTGATAACGGCTTCTGCGCAAGTGCAAAAGAGCTTATCAGACTTCAGGGTATCGAGAACTTCAACTGGTACACAAGAGGCTCTCTCCACCTTGACGGCGCAAGACTTCGCTCC
>JAZNLJ010000040.1:0-9668 GCA_045579005.1 Acutalibacteraceae bacterium
CCTACTACGTAAACAAGGCTGACTTCGTTGCTTGCCACACACCTGCATACATCGAAAAAGGCTTCAAGATCGTTAACGATGTTAAGCCCGGCGGTGTATTCCTTATCAACTGCCAGTGGGACGAAGCAGAGCTTGCAGAAAAGCTCAATGCTGAAACAAAGCAGTACATTGCAAAGAATAACGTTCAGCTTTACACAGTTAACGCTATTGACCTTGCTGCAGAAATCGGTCTCGGTAAGAGAACAAACACTATCCTTCAGGCTTCATTCTTTGCTCTTGCAAACGTTCTTCCCAAGGACGAAGCAATCGGCTACATGAAGAACGCTGCCCTTAAGTTCCTTAAGAAGGGTCAGGATATTGTTGACATGAACCACAAGGCTATCGACGCAGGCTTCGGTGCATTCAAGAAGGTTGACGTTCCTGCTGACTGGGCAAACGCAGTTGACGCAGACAATGCTGTTGCATCTGAAGGTCCCGCAAAGCTTGTTAAGATGGTTGACAACATTATGAAACCCGTTGGTGCTATGAATGGTGATGCTCTTCCCGTATCTGTATTCACAGACCACGCTGACGGTACATTCGAGCAGGGCGCATCTGCTTATGAGAAGCGCGGTGTTGCAGTTATGGTTCCCGAGTGGAACAACGAGACTTGCGTTGGCTGTAACAAGTGTGCTTATGTATGTCCCCACGCTACAATCCGTCCCTTCGCTATGAGCGAGGAGGAAGCTGCAAACGCTCCTGAGGTTACAAAGATTGCAACTAAGGAAAAGGCAGTTACAAACAAGGGCTTCAAGTATACTCTTGCTGTTTCTCCCATGGATTGTATGGGTTGCGGAGTTTGTATCGGTGTTTGTCCCACAAACTCACTTAAGATGGTATCTCGTGAGAGCCAGGATGCTCAGCAGGCAGCATTTGACTACTGCGTAGCAAACGTTACAGAAAAAGAAGGTATTGCATCTTCTGCAAACCTTATCTCCAGCCAGTTCAAGAAGCCTCTCCTTGAGTTCTCAGGCTCTTGTGCAGGTTGTGCAGAGACAGCTTATGCTCGTCTTGTAACACAGCTCTTCGGTGACAGAATGTATATTTCTAACGCAACAGGCTGTTCATCTATCTGGGGTGGTCCTGCTGCTACATCACCTTACACAACAAATGCAAAGGGTCAGGGTCCTGCATGGGCTAACTCACTCTTTGAGGACAACGCAGAGCACGGTTTCGGTATGCTCCTTGGTCAGGCTGCTCTTCGTAATAGCCTCATCGCTAAGGTAGAAACTCTTGTTGAATCTGACAAGGCTTCTGATGAAGTTAAGGCTGCTGCAAAAGCATACCTTGACACAGTTAATGACGGCGAGAAGAACGGCGCTGCTACAGATGCACTCGTTGCAGCTATCGGTGACGGCTCTTGCTGTGATACATGCAAGTCAATTATTGCTAACAAAGAATTCCTTTCAAAGAAATCTGTTTGGATCTTCGGTGGTGACGGTTGGGCATACGATATCGGCTTCGGCGGTGTTGACCACGTTCTCGCATCAGGCGAAGATGTAAACATTATGGTATTCGATACTGAGGTTTACTCAAACACAGGTGGACAGGCTTCCAAGGCTTCTAACATCGGTCAGGTTGCTCAGTTTGCTGCTGCAGGTAAGGCTATCGCAAAGAAGAGCCTTGCTGAAATCGCAATGAGCTACGGCTATGTTTATGTTGCACAGATCGCTATGGGTGCTGACCAGAATCAGACTCTCAAGGCTATCAAGGAAGCAGAAGCTTACAACGGTCCCTCACTTATCATTGCATACTCACCTTGTGAAATGCACTCAATCAAGGGCGGTATGACAAACTGTCAGAACGAAATGAAGAAGGCTGTAGAGTGCGGTTACTGGAATATGTTCCGTTACAACCCCGCTCTTAAGGCTGAGGGCAAGAACCCCTTCACTATCGATTCAAAGCCCGCTACAGGTGACTACAAGGCATTCCTTCTCAACGAAGCACGTTATTCTTCTCTTACACGTTCATTCCCCGAAAGAGCAGAAGCACTCTTCGCACAGTCAGAGCAGACTGCTCTCGAAAGATATGAGCACCTTCTCAGACTCAAGGACCTTTACGCTCCTAAGGCTGAATAATTCAATTGACAAAAATCCCTTGACTCGCAAGAGTCAGGGGATTTTATTTTTTCTTCTATTATTTAGAACTTTACAAAGAAACTCCAAACTGATATACTATTATATGTATGTGGTGGAGGTTGCCACAATTTTAGATTTCAGGAGGACACGTTATGAAAATGTCGTTCCGTTGGTACGGTGAAACCGACCCGATTTCACTTCAATATATCAGACAAATCCCCAATATGCGCAGTGTTGTAAGCGCAGTTTATGATGTTAAACCCGGCGAGGTCTGGCCCGAGGAAAGCATTACGAAAATGGTTAAACAGTGCGAGGATAACGGACTTTTATTCGATATTGTTGAGTCTATCCCCGTGCATGAAAATATTAAGCTCGGCAGAGATAATGCAGATAAACTCATTGATGTTTACTGCGAGAATATCCGCCGTTGTGCAAAACACGGTATCAAGTGTGTTACTTATAACTTTATGCCTGTTTTTGACTGGACACGTACTCAGCTTGACAAAATTGCCCCCGATGGTTCAACAAGTCTTGTTATGTACTGGGAGCAGATGAAGGGTCTTGACCCCCTTAAGGATGATATTCACCTTCCCGGTTGGGATTCAAGCTATTCACAGGACGAGGTTCGTGAGCTTATTTCTGCTTACGGTGAACTTGGCGAGGAAGGCTTATGGACCAACCTTGAAAAATTCCTTAAGAAGGTTATCCCTGTTGCTGAGGAATGTGGCGTAAGAATGGCAATCCACCCGGATGACCCGCCCTACCCCATTTTCGGTATTCCGAGAATTATTACTTGTGAAGAAAACCTTGACAGAATGCTGGCTATTGTTGACAGCCCTGCCAACTCGCTTTGTCTTTGCACAGGCTCACTTGGTTGTGCCGCAACAAACGATGTTGTAAAAATGGTAAAGAAGTATTCTGCAATGGACAGAATCGCATTTATGCACATCCGTCAGGTGCTTGTACTCCCCGACGGCAGCTTCGAGGAGCAGGGTCACCTTTCAAAATGCGGTAGCCTTGATATGTACGAGATTGTTAAAGCCCTTGTTGAAACAGGCTTTGACGGCTACGTAAGACCTGACCACGGCAGAATGATCTGGGGTGAAACAGGTAAGCCCGGCTACGGACTTTATGACCGCGCCCTCGGTGCAACATATATAAACGGTCTGTTTGAGGCTTGCGAAAAAGCATATAATAAATAATGTATGGAGGATGTTCAATATGAATCCTATTTCTGAAAAAATTATGTCTATCGGCGTTGTACCGGTTATTAAGCTCAACAATCCCGAAAGGGATTCCGTTGACCTTGCAAAGGCTCTTGTTGCAGGCGGTGTACCCGTTGCAGAGGTTACCTTCCGTGCGGCAGGTGCAGATACAGCAATTAAGCTTATGAGTGAAAATGTACCCGAAATGCTTGTAGGTGCAGGAACAGTGCTTACAACTGAGCAGGTTGATCGAGCAATCGAGGCAGGCGCAAAGTTTATTGTTACACCCGGTCTTGATGAATATATAGTTAAATACTGCCAGGAAAAGAATATTCCAATTTACGCAGGTTGTACTACGCCTACCGATTATCACACAGCTTACAGACTTGGTCTTGATGTTCTTAAATTTTTCCCTGCTGAGCAGTCCGGCGGTCTTGCAAAAATCAAAGCTATGAGTGCTCCCTTCCCTATGTTTAAAGTAATGCCCACAGGCGGTATCGGTCTTAACAACCTTAAAGAATACCTCTCCTGCCCTGTTATTGCGGCTTGTGGTGGTTCATATATGGTTACTGCAGACCTTATTGATAATCAGAAGTGGGATGAAATTACAGAGCTTTGTAAAAAGTCTGTGGAAATTGTTAAGGAGGCTCGTTCATAATGGCAAAAGTTGTTACATTCGGTGAAATTATGCTCCGTCTTGCACCTAACGGCTATAACCGTTTCTTCCAGGACGATCAGCTTCAGGCCACCTTCGGTGGTGGTGAGGCAAACGTTGCTGTATCACTTGCTAACTACGGTATGGAGTCTGTTTATGTTACCAAGCTCCCCACTCACGCTATCGGTCAGGCGGCTGTAAATTCACTCCGCTATTTCGGTGTTGACACATCAAAGATTGTTCGTGGCGGTGACAGAGTAGGCATTTACTACCTTGAAAAAGGCGCTTCACAGCGTGGCAGCGTGTGCATCTATGATCGCGCACACTCCGCTATACAGGAAGCAGATCCTTCAGATTTTAATTGGGATGAAATCTTTGACGGAGCCGATTGGTTTCACTTCACAGGCATTACTCCTGCTCTCGGCAGTAACCTTGTTGAAATCTGCAAGCAGGCTTGTATTGCAGCAAAGGCTAAGGGTATAAAAATCTCCTGTGACCTTAACTACCGCGGTAAACTGTGGACTCGTGCAGAAGCACGTGAGGCTATGACAGAGCTTTGCAAATACATCGACGTTTGTATTTCAAATGAAGAGGATGCAAAGGATGTATTCGGCATTGAATCCGAAAACACCGACATTTACGGTGGCAAGCTCAATAAAGAAGGCTACAAATCTGTTGCAAAGCAATTGGCTGACAAATTCGGTTTTGAAAAGGTTGCCATCACACTTCGCAGCTCAATTTCTGCTAACGATAACGATTGGGCAGGTATGCTCTATGACGGCGAGAACTACTGTTTTTCAAAGGAATATCACCTTCACATTGTTGACCGCGTTGGCGGTGGTGACAGCTTTGGCGGCGGACTTATTTACGCACTTCTTAATAGCAAGGATACACAGTCTGCAATTGAATTCGCAGTTGCGGCATCCGCACTCAAGCACTCTGTTGAAGGCGACTTTAACCGCGTAGGTGTTGCCGAGGTAGAAAAGCTTGCCGGCGGCGACGGAAGCGGACGAGTTCAGAGGTAATGCCTGTAGCATTACTCGATATAAATCTCTTTGAGATTTTCGATGCAACCTCTCTGGCGAAGAGAGGGGGACCGACGCGAAGTGCAACGGCGCGTTGGTGGAGAGTTCTAGCACCGCAAGGTGCGTATAATAAAATCTTTTACATTTCCTGCTAAAGGATTCGATATGTGCTTGCGCATAAGAATTGATATTAAAACATCGGTTGATTTTCAACCGATGTTTTTTATTTGATTGACAGATAAGCATTAAATATGTTAAATTATTACATATAAATTTTTAGAAGGTGTAAATATGAAAAAAGTTATTTCCGTAATTCTTTCCATATCGCTTCTGGTGTCACTCTGTGCAGTTTCTGCCCAAGCGGCACGTAGCGGTGTTGATCTGTCTTATGCGGTTGCATCTGACCTGCACTATAACGTGCCTGATGAGGAGCTTGAATGGTTCTCCGAGGATCCCATTTACGGCTACGCAAACCGCCGTGCGGCTATGGAAAATGAAAGCGGTCTAATCATCCAGGAGATGCTCAATCAAGTAGCCAATAACAAGAATATCGACTTCCTTCTTGTTTCAGGTGACCTTGCTGACAACGGCAAAAGCATACTTGAGGAGCACGAAGCAGTTGCTGCTATGTTTAAGGAGTTTGAAGAAACCTCAGGCAAGCAGGTTTACGTTGTTCCCGGCAACCACGACTACGGCAATCTTGGCGAATACTGTGTGACAGACGCTGCTAAATTCCGTGAGATTTACGCAGAATTCGGCTATGACCAGGCAATTGAAGAAGAGGGTCTTTCATATATCGCAGACCTTGGTGAAAAATATCGCCTTATTGCTCTTGACAGTAACGACCCAAGCAAATCCACCGAGGACGGTATGACAGATGACAAGGTTAATTGGGTTATCGAACAGGCACAGAAGGCTTACGACGAGGGCAGATATCCCATCCTTATGATGCACCACAACCTTCTTGACCATATGCCCGCACAAAGAATTCTCAGCCACGATTTCATTATCCGTAACCATACTGCAACTGCAAACAAATGGGCAAATGCGGGTATCAGACTTGTTTTCTCAGGTCACGAGCATTGCAGCGATGCTACAACCCACACATCACCTGCAGGTAATCAGATTTCAGACTTTGCCACAACCTCACTTACAATGTATCCCTTACAGTATCGTTTCATCGAAATGAAGGATGAGGAGATTTCATACAAAACAAAAACCGTTGATAAAATCGATACAGACGCTCTCACAGCCGCTGTTGACGGCTACTCACAGGAGCAGATTGATGCTATGAATCAGGGCCTCAACGCTTTTGCTAAGGAATATCTTAAGAACGGTGTTGAATACAGACTTGAGCGTGGCTTCAATGATGAACAGTTGGGTATCAAGCCCTCAGACATTTACTACGACCTTGTTCGCGGTGTTGTTGATTCTTTAAATGATGTTCTTAATATGCCTCTTTATGGCGAAGGCAGTGCACAGGAGCTCGCAAAGGAATACAACATTGATATTCCCGAAAGTGATTATAAGGATGGTTGGGATGTTGCAACGGAGCTTGTTGCCGCACATTATGCAGGTAGTGAGCATTATCCCCTTTATGAGCGCGACGTTAAAATTCTCTTCCTTACAATGTCACTTGTAATCAAAGAGGAGTTTGCATTCCTTGACGATACAATCATATTCCAGGCGGCAGGCGCAATCCTCGCTACAAATGGTGTAGGTGCTATTGATTCAATCCTTGACATGGTTACAGATGAAACTCAGGGCGTAACCGCAGGTGAATATCTCTTGGTGGCTATTGCATCGCCTCTGCTCCAGTCATTTGCAAATGACGACGGTGTGGATGATAACAAGGGCACACTTACAGGCTACGGTGTAAACGACCAAGCAACTAATATGGGAAACAACTTCCTTGAAGGTACTCTTCAGGTTACCGATTACCTTTACACAATCCTTCGTTACCTTGTAAAAATCTTTAATATCTGGATGAACTGATATTCCTCATAACACAAAGGCATCTGTCCGTATGGCAGGTGCCTTTTATCGTTTGACAAATACTATATATAATGATATGATTTTCTCATAATATTTTTTGGTGAGTGATTTGTTTGGGCGAAAGATTTAAAAAGGCAATCGGTGTGGAAGGTAAGTTTATCGACACAGTCTGGCCTATGATTCAATATTGCTTTGCGAATATCTTTATGGGTGGCGGTGGCTACATTATCAGTATGTACTTCACCGTTTATCTCACAAACGTTGTAGGTATCGAGCTGAAGCACGCCACATTTATAATTATGCTGGCAACAATATGGGATGGTGTGAACGACCCCATTATGGGTATCATAACAGACCGCACACGCTCAAAGTACGGCAGGCACAGAAGATATCTTCTTTGGAGTATTCCGTTTATTATTTTATCATATTCAATGCTGTGGAACTCCTATGGTCTTGACGGCAAGACCAACCCTACTCTTTGTATATGTTATTACGGCTTTGCTTATATTCTTTACAAAACTGCATACACGATGGTTGACGTCCCTCATATGTCTATGCTCCCCACACTTGCACCGGAGTATAACAAACGAACTCAGTACACATCCGTAAGCTATATTTTTAATTCCGTGGGTATGGTGCCATCATATATTATACTGCTCATATTCCTCAAGGTATTCGGTTCCTCAGGGGAGCTTTCGAAGGAATCTGCAGCCCCGTTCTTCTTTACGGGAATCGTGCTTTCCATAGTATACGCATGTGCAATATTTGCCACTTTTAAATCTGTAAAGGAGCCCAGCTCAATTAATGATGTGAATCCTAAACTGGATATAAAATTCGCCATAAATGAATATATTCAGGTATTCAGAAGCAAAGCCTTTAGAGATTATTTCACAATGTCTTTTTTCTGGCAAATGGCACGAAGCTTCTATTCTACTACTATCATATATTTCATAACTTATCTTGCAAACCTCTATAAATACTATCCTGTTTACAACACCTTTGCAGGTATTTTTGAATCCCTTGCATTTCCTCTCAACTATGCCCTTACAATGAAAATGGGCAAGAGTAAATGTGGTGCTGTGGTAACTCCTATGATGATAATCGGTCTGGGTATGCTTCTTTTGGTTAAGCCGGGCACATCCGCAGGTGGTGCAGGTATGCTCCCCCTTGTGCTTCTCATATTAGGTGGCGCTGTGCTTTACCCATTCGGTATGAGTGGCATAGGATTTGTGGGCAACAACGTTCTGCCAGACCTTACAGACGTTGATGAACTGATTACCGGCAGACGAAGAGAAGGTGTTATGAGCACCTTCAACACAATGGTAAAGCAGGTTGTTCAGGGTGTTATGACCTTTGCAGTAGGTACCACACTTGATGCCTTTGGTCTTGTAACAAGCAATGTCAAGGGCGAATATATTCAGCAGACTGACCTTGCACTGACAGGTATAAGGGTGTGTGTAGCTGTTCTTCCGATGTTGAGCGCACTCATTGCATGGCTTATGCTCAGGCGCTTTAAGATGACAAAAGACGACCACACAATGATTCGTGCCGCCATTGCCACAAAGCGCTTATATGGTAGCGTTACCCTCACGAATTATGAAAAAGAACGTTGCAAATTACTTACAGGCTACAAGCTTGAAAACACGTGGCTCGGCAAGGATAACGATGAAGCCGAAGGCAACACACTAAAAAAAGACGAAAACGGCGAATATATTATACTAAAAAACGCAAAAGTTATGGAGGCTGAGTAATATGGAAGATATCAAAAATGTTGACATAACCGTAAAACATCCCCCAAAAAGAGAAAAAACTGCCCTGCACAAAGTACAGGACATTCTGTTTTACATTATTCAATGGACGTGGGGCTTGTCCGTTAACGTTGTGGGCGGTATCGCATACCTTGTGTGCACACTTATAATGAAAAGGCCACACCAGAAATTCGGCAAGGCAAATATAGTATATCTACCGTGGAATGCAGGCGGCCTTTCAATGGGTCTGTTCATATTCGTAAAAGACGGACACACAAAGCCCGAATGGACCTACAACACCCGTATTCACGAATACGGCCACACTTGGCAATGCCTGTTGCTTGGTCCCCTTTACTACCTTGTGATTGCACTCCCCTCTGTTATATGGTGCAACTGTTTTGCAGGATACCGCAAGAAAAATAACGTATCATACTACAAACTCTATTGCGAAGCCTGGGCAAATGCCTGGGGACAGAAAGCAACCGGAATGAAAATGGTTGATACGGGGAAATAAACCAAAGTAATGCGAAGCCTTATAATAGCCAACGCAGTTCCGAAACATTTTGCGAAGCAAAATATATCACATTGCGAAAGCAATATATCACACGCGATAGCGTATATCTCAAATCCGCAGGATTTATATCACCGCCTTGTAAAACAAGGCGCTTTTGTGTTCGGCTTCGCCGAGTGGGGGTTCGAGTCCCTGTTTTATGATACAACAAAAAAACAGAGCAACCACTAATGTGATTACTCTGCTTTTGGCGCGCCGGAAGGGACTCAATGGGCTCCGCCCATTGTTTGCTACGCAAACCCCGATTGCGTTCGGCTTCGCCGAGTGGGGGTTCGAGTCCCTGTTTTATGATACAACAAAAAAACAGCGCAACCACTAATGTGATTACTCTGCTTTTGGCGCGCCGGAAGGG
>JAZNLJ010000041.1:0-9095 GCA_045579005.1 Acutalibacteraceae bacterium
AAGCTGTTCTCCGGTCATATCGCCTTGCTTCATTTTATTAAGAGCATTAAACTCATTCTGAATAGCATCCTCACTATCGACAGTTTTCTTATATTTATTATAAGTTTCACCGCCTAAGACACTTTCGATTGTGTCGATGTCGATATAACCCTTTTCAAGATTATTCAAAACTCTGTCATAGATTTTTGATTTTTCCTTGCCTGAGAGCTTCTTGCCGTCCTTCTCAGCTTTTGCGATTTCGTCATTATAAACCTTATCAACAACCGCCTGCTCACTCTTTGTAAGCTCTGTAACGGGGTCAACACCGGTCATTTTGCCTTTTATGGCTTTACCTACACTCGAACCACCACCGAGAGCTGCACCGCCAATTGCACTATCGATATATCCTTCTACGGCTTCTTCGCTAAAGAGAATTTCCTTAAGACTTTCATCCTTATACAGAGCTGTACTAAAATTGTTTGCAAACTGTGAAACCACTTCTTCAAAACTTTCACCTGTAATATCTAATCCAAAATTTAAAAATTTTCTTGCTGCTTTATTTGATACATTTCTTACAAGGCTTTTTGTTATAGCATCGTCTAACGTTTTGCCACCGAATTTAATACCACCTGACAATTTTTCGGTTAATACATCTGCAATTGCTGTAATTCCCGCGCTTAATGTAGCCTCTTCATGTGAAGCACCTTCATTCAATGCAGTTTCCGTCTGACCACCAAAGCTCGTAGCGCCTGAAACAAGCCACCACGGAACACCAACAGTAGAAAGGGCTGATGTTACCATCATCTGTCCTGCAGATTGTGCGAGCGCATCCGTTTTTTCACCAAAGACGGAAACATCGTCATAATTCTCTACGCCAAGTGCCTTTGAGCCTAAGTGAGATATAAGCGCTGCGGGTGACAAAAATGGTGAAACCTTTTTACCCACCTTTTCTGCATCGTACAAATCCTTTGCAACAAATTCTGCAGTCTTTTCCTTGCTTGCCTCAAATGCTTCATTCTGAATTTTAGAAGCTTCGAGGTTATAATATCCGCCACTCTGATTAAATTGTGCCTGTGAGATATACGGCAGAAGCTGAGCAAAACCATCAATAATTTTTTCGGGCATATCCACAATACCCGTATGAATATTCTCGATTAGATCACCTTGAGAACCGAGGATAGTTTTTGCTATATCTTTTTCTTGATAACCATCCTCAAAAGCTCCTTTTGTAAAATAATCATCAAGAAAACTGTTACGCTCTCTAAGATTTTTTTTAATCGATGATTTAGCAAATGAAGGTGCTTTTTCTTTCTTTGCTTCACTTATACCAAGGATTGTTTTTGAGATCTCTCCGAAATCATAACCATCAGCAAGCAAGGATTTTTTTGTAGTTGTCTTTGTTGGTGGTGTAGAACGAACAGGAATATCATTTGCGCTGTTTCTTCTACTGCTCCACTCTTCAAATGATTGTTTTTCATTTGTTTGCTTTGTTTTCTTTTTCCGTTTGCCACTGCTCCACTCTTCAAATGACATATTTTCACCCCTTTACGAGCCTAAAAAGCTATATTGGATATAGGCTTTTGCATACTCTGAATAACTATTATATGAATAAGTTGACTTTCCTTTGCCCCTGCGTACATATCCTACTCTGCCTTTTTTCCATTGCTCTTCTGTTAATAATCCATTAACAGAGCCAGAAGCACCGTATTTCTGCAGATATGCTACAGCATCGTCATATGTTGAACCATTGAATTTATTTGCTACAGTTATAGCTGCTTTTCCTGTAGGCTTTTTAGTGCTTGTGTTCTCTCCCGTGTTTTCAAGCTCAACCTTATAGCCTGCTTCATTACCTACACTACCGGTTGAACCACTACCCGAAGAACCGCTACCGCTTGACTTGCTTTTGTTATACGACATAGTTTCATTATACTGCCTTTGTTCTTCCGCCATCTGTGCATCAAACTGTCGCTGTTCTTCAGCTAACTGCTTCTCCTGTAACGCCTTACTCTCATTAAACTGCCTGATTTCTTCGGCAAGAGCTTTTTCCTGGTTTATCTGCGATACAATGTTTTGATGCATACCGTGATATGTGGTGTTGATATTAAGCTTGCTATTCAGCTTCTCAAGAAGCAACTGATTGCCGTATTGGAACGCCTCCATATCAAGTTGCAGCTGTGTCATTAAGTTATCGTGAGCAAGCTGAGCCAGCGCAACACTATTCTGCAGGCGAGCTTCCGCCATCTGATTATCATAGTTTTGAAATGTTTTTTGCAATGCTTCACGTGTTACAGCCACACGTTTTTGATATGCGGTATACATAGCAACCTGTGAGCTTTCGCTATAGCCTGAGCGAGAGAGACCACTTTCAGCTCTCCGTTCCGCACCAACGCTATATTCATTACTCTGTTGCTGATAATCAACATATGCTGCGCGCTGTTCCTTTTGGTAATCCTTTTCCGCCTGATCTTTCTGCTGTTTTATCTGCTCAATAGCAAAATTGGTCTGCTCATTCTGAAACTCTGTTTGCTTTTCCGCCCAATCATTCGAAGCATTTTTTTGCTCCTGATAAAATTCACCGGAGCCTTCAATCATATCGTTATATGTATTTTCGGTTTCGGTTAACATTTGCTGCTTTTCAGCTTCAATTTCCGTAAGCCTTACATCATCGTATGTTGCCCCGTTATTTCCCATTACCATCAGACCTCCTTATCTTTTAATATATCCGCCGATATAACATTCCAATGATACCGATTCTAACGAAAACCGCGTATTCGAATGGAATTTCAACTGAATATCTTTGAATTTCTTGCGCTTAATTCTGCTTACAAAATAATCCTCTACATTCGTGTAGGTGTTTATTAAAGTATTGTCCGTGCCATCTGTGAAGCCTTCGTGCTTTTCGGTCTTTGCATACACAGTTACATCTCCTGTAGCTTCTACAACACAACCACGTTTATTTGTGGTTTTCATACGCTGAGGATATTTGAATTTATCCTTTGGTGTTATCCAATAGCTTTCAACCGCACTTTCTAAATCTGTGAAAGTATATACATGAGAATATCCCTCACTATCTTCATCTGTACCGACATATAAAATACCGTCATTAACAGTTGCACAGGTAACATTTACATCAAGCTCCCAATAAAACCACTCGTATTCAAAGTGATTTTCGTTTGCAAAGGTTGCTCTGCTATCGGCAAGATATACCTTGTTACCGATGAAACAAAGGAGATAACCTTCCCATTCAACCAAGACCATATTTTTATAATCTGCTTCCGCAAGCAATTTCCGGTCAACCAATGAGCTTCTGTGTGCTACCGCCTGTTCGGTGGTAATATCACCGTGCACACCTTCCATTCCTCTTTGGCTGAAGAATACGATATCATCATTGAAATTGATTGCACCGCCAACACAGCCGAGAGAAATATTTGAATGCACATTCGGATAAACCTTGCCATATTCACCGTCAATTGTTGGTGTGTGATAATAGATAGATGTATTTGACGGAGAAGGCTCTCTAAGCACCCACAGAGCGTTGTTACCTGCCACAAGGCCCGTAACCCTTGCCGTATCTAAACCCTCAATATAGAAGTCCTTATCGCTGCAATAGGTAGGATTATCAAGGCTACTGTGCCACACATAGTTGGGATAATCGGGATTGCCACTAAAAAACACCCTGTTATCAAATACTTCTAACAAGGTACATTTATCAATTTTATCTCTATAGCCTTCTATTGTTTTACTGAACTCAATAGAAACATTGTCTTGTCCGTCTGTCAGCGGTTCTGATGGAGCAGTTTTGAATGTAACTGTGCCTTTAGCAAAATCAACAATATAGTTATCTGTTGTAGTTGATGTATCTATCTTTGGAAGAACAACACCATTAATCTTTACAACAATTGCAAAAACATTCTCTCTATCAATGTTTTCTGCATCAAGCTTATACTCAGTGCTCTTTCCATCACCACAGAATGTATTTATCCTTCTTCCCGTAAGCAAATTAACATCTTCGAGGACCGTTCCGCCACCTGAAGGAGCTTTGCCTATAGTGGTTGTCGGAACATAGCCCTGTACTTGCTCTTTTGCTTTGCCGTCAAATTGGTAATATCCCATACCGTCTTTGAAATAGAAAATGTTATCGTATATAAACGCTCCGCTTCGGGCGTTGTTGCAAGGACCTAAACCCAGTGTCTGTTCTCCCCACATATCCTTCGTTATTTCATAAAGGGCATCACCACTATGAACTATCATTCTTTTTAGCGGAGTTTCGTTCTGTGTATCGGTATAAAAATATATTCCCCACACAGATTCATTAAGAGTTGAGTTGAATTTTTCAACCTCTTTCAATCCCGGTCTTGTCCTTATACTATCTGTCTCTTTGTAGTCCTTCCACATATTGAGACTGTCAGGGCTTCGCATAAGGTTGATTTCTTCACCACGAAAATCAACTCCACGAAAGTTACTGTATATCCTGGTTACCTTGTTTCCGCTTGCTGTATTTGCCATCAGATATCCACACCGCCTTCAATAGATATACTCGGCATTGCATATCTTGAATCAAGTCTCTGTAGCTTTTTTTCGAATTCCTGTGTGTAAACCTGCCCGAAATTTGCCGATTCATCACTCTTTAACAAATCACCTGCTACACCGTACGGCATTATTTCAAGCACATCAGGACTAAGCTCAAATTCATACGCTTTATCTTTGGTTTTATCGGTTATCCTTTCAGGATATACGAAACAATCTATCTCTGCCGTTCCGCTTTCCAAAATCTTAATTACCGTGCCCTGTGCCTTCATTTCGTGCTCAACACCGCGTATAATGTCAATCTGATATACCTCGTTGCCACACTCCGCTTCGATATCCTCAAAGTTAATCAAATCACCTTTGGATACTTCCATTTCAACATATCGAGGTATCTTCTTAAATCGTGATAACTCATACATTACCTGATTTATAACATCGTTTATCTTTGTTGAAATATCAGGGTCATCGGTCAAATACTCACTATCGGGATTAAGCTCTTCGATAAGTGCCAACACTTTGTGTTTCATATCCATTAACGTCATATACTCACCGCCTATTCAAAAGAAAAGGCACCCTATAAAGAGTGCCTTAATCAACTGTTATTCTGTCCGTCATATTCTATCTCCTGAAGCTCCATAGCCTCTTCGTCTGTGATTTCGTGCCAATTGTCAGCACTGTCATTTCTGCCAAGATACACAACCTTACCAAAAGTTTCACCATTAGTAAGTGTGTAGCCATCTTCTGCTTTTAAAACTGTTACTTTTTCTGTAATCATTGCGCTAAAGTCCACCCCTTTGCATTTATAGTTGCTTTCTGCTCATCTGTAAGAGTAATAGCAGAATTAAGTGTAAGTGTCTGTGCCGTTTCAACTGTTGCAAGTCCGTCAATAATACTCTGTATGCTTTCTGCGGAAAGTTGAATACAATAAGCAACAGAAAAATTATAGTGTATTGTTTCGGGTACAACTTTCAAGCTAATCACCCAAGCGGCGAAAGTATCGGCAGTAATTGTTGTAGCAGAACTAAAATCTAAAGTTTCAATAATGTATAATATGTTACTTCCATAAAAAGCGCCTTTCCAATTGAATACATTTTGAGTATTTTTAAGATATACACTATGTAAATTGGAACACCTTGCGAAACCATATTGTAATTCCGTTATATTTGAGCAATCTACATTAACAGTAGTTATATTACTGTTATTAGGGAAACCGATTAATTTTACATTATCTTTCAGCCATTTATATCTATCAACTTTATCTATCAACCCCTCAACTTTCTCATTCACACTACCCTCTGTATCTTCAAGCACTCCGCTTTCGTCTATGAGGGTTTCAAGTTCGTCAAGTTTCGTTGTGTCCTCAACCTCAACCACACCGCCTGTTGCCCTACCTAAAGCAAAGCCGTTTTGAAAGTCTATGTTATTCATACGAACACCACCTTACTCAACAACACTTGCAGAAGCAACATAGTCGGCAGGTTTGTTAGGATTAGCAGATACTGTAGTTGTAAATGAAAGCTCAACATAACCATTTGCAGGTACGTCAATTGCAGTTTCAAGCACCTTTCTAAAGGTTAATGCACCTGCAATAGCACTTGTACTTGAACCATTCCTGAATGGTGACATAACACCAATTTCTCTGACAGTAAGTGTTTCGCTGGTATTGTTTTTAAACAATCTCGTATATGTTACACTCCAACTACCATCTGCATCGTTATACACGGGTGTGGTTGAAGCGTGTGAACCCAATACAACAACCATTTGATTTTGATTAAAAATAGAAGATAGCTTGTAGTCATCGTATGTAACAGGGGTATCTCCGCTACCACAAATGAGGTTATTATAATACTCCGCCCAGCCAATTGTATCAATATTGGGAGATTCGTTAAAATAATCAAACGGCACGTACTGTGTGCTTGAATTTCGAGGGTATATCGGTGCTAACGTTTCGTTTGACAGTTTTACATTGATATGCCCGTCACCAAAGGTTGTTGTATCGGTTGATAAATTTGTGTTGAAATATGATACAGGCATTCTAATTGCCAGCATAATATTGTCATAGTTTCTTAAAATCATATATCATTCCTCCAAACCTGCCGAGCCATCGGCTATGATATTACTATTTATTACCGATGTTTCTGCTATTGCAACTTTCGGTATCATTATAGAAGCTGATACATCACCTTTGATTGTTGGTGTGCTTGTCTGTGGTGCATTGGATAAATCTATATCGGTCTTGCCAATACTCTTTAACTCTTCACCCTCATACACCAACTCAATAGCCTTGCCGTCATAGGTTACAGATATCAGCTTGCCGTCCTCATATGTGCAAGCCATTGTGTGTGTTATGCCCTCTGTGTCAATAAGTGTTACGGTATCGTCCTCGTTGTACACTATGCTTGTGTAACTCGCACCGCCACCGCTTATATCGGCTATCATCTGCATTAACTGATATGTAGTTTCTGTGCCATTTACCTCAATGCCCTTATCGGTTAAATTCTGCCTACCAAGAGCATTGGCATTTTCAATCTGTGATTTTAACTTGTTTATCGTTGACATTACTTTACCCCCTTATACGCTTGGTGTAGGTGGCATTACGTCTCCACCGTCAGGGTCTTCCATATCACCGAAGCCACCTTCAATAGTTGTCTCATCTTCACCTATAAGAAGGGAAAGCTCGTCAAGGTCGCCCTTCAATGCCTGATACCATTGATTACCAAAGTCATAAACCGCCTTTGCAGACGGGTATTGAGTATCTGTGCTATTCACATCAATGACTTTTGTTTTGTTTGAGGTTTTTTCTTTTCTACTGTTTACCGCATCAACATAAGAAGCCCAATCAAACTTTGCTTTTTTATAGTCATACCTAATAAGTGAAAAAGTAACAGTACTTTGAGCTGTATTAAGTGTTGTTTCCATAGGCTCGTCTGCTTTACATTGGATTATGCAAAATGGTTCTCCAGTATTTTCATAATAAGTCCAATCAGAAGGCTCGCAATCCAATCCGTGTAATGTAATGTTACCAAGACAATACCAATATTCGCCAGCAAGAGCAGTATTACGAATTGTTTTACAAGTGCATTCGTATTCAACTCCATCTAATACAACTTTATATACCTTGTCTGCTACAAGCATATCTGTACCAATACGACCACTATTTACGCTTGTGGAAATCTGCATCTCCGGGAAGAGCACAACAGGAACGTCCATTTCTTTTTCAGTAGCCATTGCATTGTGTATTTCATCCCGTAATGTATCACCTATATCAAATGTAGTTATATTATTAGTCAAACCATTTAACGGGATAAAATTTGTGTATATACGAACATTAGTGTGAGTTGGGAGAGATATTGTATTAACGTGATGAACTATTGGCTCTGTATCTTCTCCAAGAAAGATATCAACTACTTCCGCTAAACTTTTTCCATTAACAACGGTATTATCACTAACTCTATAAAAATCGGATATTTCAGCAGATATATCATTCTGCCTTATAAAATATAAATCGTTTATAAACCCGTATATTCCCAACTCGCTAAATGCGAACGAAGCTGTATCCAAATCATTATTTTTGCTTTCATTTACATAAATAGCTATATATGGATATAGAGTTCTATCAATATTAAAATGCTCATATAACCTATCGCTATATGTTTTA
This sequence comes from Acutalibacteraceae bacterium, assembly GCA_045579005.1. Lineage (GTDB taxonomy): Bacteria > Bacillota > Clostridia > Oscillospirales > Acutalibacteraceae > DTU089. The sequence goes on from JAZNLJ010000041.1 coordinate 8,165, forward strand.
CCTATCGTATCAGGCAATTTTGCTAAGTCAGTAACAGCTTCACCCAATTCGGTCATACTGCGATTGCTTATAATTACATCGTTATTAAAAACAACATTATCCTCATCGTCTTTTGTATACGGAAATTCGGGTAAAAACTTTTCATTGATTTTAAGAATTGTCTCTCTTGGTAACAATTCTAAGTAGATACTGTATTCGCCTACCTCAGCAAAATCGATGTACATACTGCCATTATCGTATACCATAATGCCGAAGTTTTCCCCTGTATCTTCATAACCATAAGACGGATATAAAACACTTGGATTTCCTAAATAATATTCACCTTCGGATAACATCTTAAGAGAAAGATTGTAGGTATTATCATTTAACCTAAATACGAACTTGTCATTTTCTCTTGGCTTGTAACCTAAGCAATATACACCTAAGCTTTCTATACTCTCTTTTCCTTGGGCAATATCGTAAACACCATCAACTAATGTGAATGTTTCGTTATCTGTGACATCGGATATGCTTATTGTGTGTTTTCCCTCAGTAAACTCGGTAGTCTGATACAAAGCAATACAATAATAGCAATCTTCACCTTCGCTACCCTCAAAAGCAATGATAAATGGCTCACCTGTGTCTTCTAAACTTGCATCTACTAAATGCAAATTTCCGAAATATAAGCCTGATAACATATCCATATCAACTTTTGCAACACACTGTATTGGTGTGGCATTATCAATAGAGATGTTATAGGTTCTGTTCATCGCTACAACGCCATTAAATGTCACAGTGCCTTGTCCCATAAGAAGTCCCGCAAACTCTTCAGAGGTCACAAACTCTAATTCTGTAGGTGAAAGCGTGTTTCTGTTAAGCTCTTCTACTTCGCTATAGAATGGTCTGTTTTTAATGTAATCATTGGCGGTATCATCGTTTTGAAGATAATCAG
>JAZNLJ010000042.1:0-42685 GCA_045579005.1 Acutalibacteraceae bacterium
CACGCACAGGATAATTCTGACAAGCCCAAATTCTACGGACTTGTAGAATTCCCCTACCCCAGCGGTGCAGGTATGCACGTTGGTCACATCAAGGCATATTCAGGTCTTGAGGTTATTTCACGTAAGAGAAGAATGCAGGGCTACAACGTTCTTTTCCCCATCGGATTTGATGCTTACGGTCTTCCTACTGAAAACTATGCTATTAAAACAGGTATTCATCCCCGTAAGGTTACGGATATGAATATTGAGAAGTTCTCCTCACAGCTCAAGAAGGTTGGCTTCTCATTTGACTGGGACAGAGTTGTTGACACAACTGAAGAGAATTATTATAAGTGGACTCAGTGGATTTTCCTTAAAATGTTTGAAAAGGGTCTCGTTTTCCGTGACAAGACTCTTGTAAACTACTGCCCCTCATGTAAGGTTGTTCTTTCAAACGAGGACTCCCAGGGTGGTAAGTGTGACATCTGCCACAGTGATATTGTGCAGAAGTCAAAGGATGTTTGGTATCTTCGCATTACAGAATATGCTGACAAGCTCCTTCAGGGTCTTGATGAGGTTGATTATCTTCCCAATATCAAGCTTCAGCAGGTTAACTGGATCGGTAAATCAACAGGTGCTTTTGTTAACTTTAATATTGACGGCACAGACGAGCAGATGAAGATTTACACCACGCGTCCCGACACACTTTTCGGTGTTACCTTTATGGTAATGGCACCCGAGCACCCTCTTATTGACAAATATGCTGACAAAATCGGCAATATGGCAGATATCGAGGCTTACCGTGCAGAGTGCGCAAAAAAGACCGAGTTTGAAAGAACTCAGCTTGTAAAGGAAAAAACAGGTGTTTGTATTGACGGTCTTGAAGCAATCAATCCCGTTAACGGCAAAAAAATTCCCATTTACATATCCGACTACGTTATGATGGGCTACGGTACAGGCGCTATTATGGCGGTGCCTGCACACGACCAGCGTGACTACGAGTTTGCAAAGAAATTCGGTATTGATATTATCGAGGTTATCAAGGGTGGAGACATTTCAGTTGAGGCTTACACAGGCGATGGTGAAATGGTTAACTCCGACTTCCTTAACGGTATGACCAAGAAGGTTGATTCTATCGAAAAAATGGTAGAATTCCTTGGTGAAAAGGGTATCGGTGAAAAGGGTGTTCAGTTCAAGATGAAGGACTGGGCATTCAACCGCCAGAGATATTGGGGCGAGCCTATTCCGATTGTTCATTGCGAAAAGTGCGGTATCGTTCCTGTTCCTTATGAGGAGCTTCCCTTAAGACTTCCCGAGGTTGACAACTTCCAACCCGGCTCAGACGGTGAAAGCCCCTTGGCAAAAATTGACAGCTTTGTTAATTGCACTTGCCCCAAGTGTGGCGCACCTGCAAAGCGTGAAACTGACACAATGCCTCAGTGGGCAGGTTCATCATGGTATTTCTTAAGATATATCGACCCCCACAACGATAGTGCGTTTGCAGATAAGGATAAGCTCAGCTACTGGGGTCCCATTGACTGGTACAACGGCGGTATGGAGCACGTTACACGTCACCTTATCTACTCACGCTTCTGGCACAAGTTCCTTTATGATATCGGTGAAGTGCCTTTTGCAGAGCCTTACAAGAAGAGAACAGCACAGGGTCTTATCCTTGGCCCCGACGGTGAAAAGATGTCCAAGTCAAAGGGTAACGTTGTTGACCCCAACGAGGTTGTTGATTCACTGGGTGCAGACGTTCTGCGTACATACGTACTCTTTATGGGTGACTACGAAAAGGCTGCTCCCTGGAGTGAAAGCAGTGTTAAGGGTTGCAAGCGTTTCGTTGACAGAGTATGGAACCTTCTTGATATTGCAGTTGACGGTGAGGGTTATTCCCCGAAACTTGAGGTATCATTCCACAAGACAATCAAAAAGGTATCCGAGGATATTGAAAATATGAAGTTCAATACCGCTATTGCGGCACTTATGACGCTTCTTAACGAGATTTACGAGGCAGGTTCACTTACAAAGGGCGAGCTCAAAACATTTGTTAAGCTTCTTGACCCCTTCGCACCTCACGTTGCAGAAGAGGTATGGGAGGTGCTCGGTGGCGAAGGTCTCCTTGCTGTTGCGCAGTGGCCCGAGTTTGACGAGGCAAAGACTGTTGATGCAACAATTGAGGTTCCTGTTCAGATTTGCGGTAAGCTCCGTGCAACAATCAGCATTGCAAAGGATTCAACTGCTGAGCAGGCTATTGAAGCAGCAAAGGCAGACGAAAAGGTGCAGGAATTCCTTGCAGGTAAGAATATCATCAAGGAAATCTACGTTCCCGGTAAGATTATCAATATCGTTGCGAAATAATTTCATATTTGCGAATTCTTATCTCCTCGTTCGCTGAAAGCGAATGGGGAGGGGGACCATTCTTGAATAAAATAGTTGTAAAGGTTAGTGTATTTCGGGTAAGTGCACTAATCTTTTCTTTTGTGTTGCGGCGGAATGGTGGAGGGGAGTTTCAACCGTTGATAGTCTTGTGTTGAATAGGAGATTCATTTTGAGTAATTTTTAGATTATTCTACCAAACAGATGTCTATTAGTTAGTGGAACTACTCACCACCACGACTGCGCTTTGCTCCGTCGTGTTCCTTGCCCTTGGGAAAGGGCGGTAAACACTATCGCATCACTTGTGCATAGTTGAAAAGCTGTATTGACAAAAAATGTGGTGTTATGATAAATTATTGAGGTTCTTTATTACGTGAAATGAGGTGTATTCTATGACCAAGGATATGACCACGGGCAGTCCTATGAAAAATATTATAAGATTTTGTCTGCCTCTTATGGTAGGTAATCTTTTTCAGCAGTTTTATAATATGGCGGATATTATCATCGTGGGCAGGTTTGTGGGCAAAACTGCTCTTTCTGCAGTTGGTTCCGTGGGTTCACTTAACTTTTTGGTTATCGGCTCGGTTATCGGGCTTTGTACAGGCTTTTCCGTACCTATTGCACAGCGCTTTGGTGCACAGGACGAAAAAGGGTTGAAAAAATACGTTGCAAACATAGTTTATCTGTCGTTGGCGCTTGGTGTGTTGCTGACAGTGGGGGCGGTTCTTCTTACCAACCCGCTGTTGAAACTGTTGAATACACCTGCAGATATTTATAAGGATGCCTATGATTACATTGTGATTATATTTGCTGGTATCGGTGCGACCATGTTCTATAATTTGCTTGCCGCAATGGTTCGTTCTCTGGGAGACTCAAAAACACCCTTGTATTTCCTGCTTTTTTCATCCGTTCTTAATATATGTATGGATATTCTCCTTATAGCAGTGTTTGATATGGGGGTTCGCGGTGCATCAGTTGCTACTGTTTTTTCTCAATTTGTTTCAGGTGTGCTGTGCTTTGTGTATGTAAAGCGTAGTTTTCCTATATTACATATAACAAAGGATACCCGTAAACCGGATTTCAAATATATGCGAAAACTTCTCGGCAACGGTCTGCCTATGGCAATGCAGTTCTCCATAACTGCGATTGGCTCCGTTATGCTTCAGTCATGTGTAAATGGACTTGGTGCAGATGCTATTGCTGCTGTTACAATCGGTGGTAAAACCCAGCTTATGATAACACTGCCGTCGGAAACTATCGGTGCCACTATGGCAACCTATTGCGGACAAAATCTCGGTGCAGGTAAATATGACCGTATCAAAAAGGGCGTAGGTAGGGGAGTTATACTTGCCGCCTGTTATACTGCAATCGGGTTCTGTGTCGCAAATTTTCTCGGACCATATATTTCTCTTTTGTTTATTGACGGAAGCGAAACAGTTGTCATAGGACTTGCCCAGCAATACATAAATATGGGTAGTTACTTCTATTTCATACTTTCTGTTCTTTTCCTTTTCAGAAATTCACTTCAGGGTCTGGGCTACAGCGCTGTTGCAATGTTCGCAGGTATATTCGAGCTTGTTGCAAGAGCAATTATGGGCTTTGGTTTTGTTAATACCTTAGGCTATGCCGCCGCTTGTGTTGCAAACCCTGTTGCATGGATAGCTGCAGATATTTTCCTCATACCAGCATATTTTGTAGTGATGAAAAAAGTGAAACAAAAATTGCAATTAGATAAGTAAGGCTTCGCAAATTTGTAATTTCATCCGGTTTCGCAATGTTCTCGTTAGAAACTCGCAAAACTGCGGTTAAAATCACCAAAGAAACGGCTCTGCAATTGTGCAAATGGTAAAAAGATACAAAAACCCACAAAAAGGGGTTTACATTTTGTGGGTAGTGTGCTATTATGTGGGTGTAGCAAAGGTACGGAATATTCCCGTAAGGGTTTAACGTAACCGATGCTCGTTAAAAATGGTATTACGGTGGGGTGAAATACTTACCGGTAATATTAAAAAATTATTTAATTTTTTGAAAGGAGTTCTTTAATATGTTTAAACTTTTAAAGAGCAAAAAGGGTTTCACCCTCGTTGAATTGATGATCGTTGTTGTTATCATGGCTATCCTCGTTGCAGTTGCTGTTCCGATTTTCTCAGCAGTTACAAAGAATGCGCGTACAAAGACTTGCCTTGCTAACCAGAGAGAAATCCAGGCACAGTTCAATAACAACTCAATGTCCGGTATCCTTAAACTCGCAGCTGGCGATTCATTCACTCTTACAACAAATGCTGAAGGCGACGGCGGCGATTGGACCGGCGATGCTGACAAGGTTGCAATTATCGAAGAGCTTTTCCAGAAAGTTCCTTATTGCCCCGTAGAAGGCAACACAATCACTGTTACTGTTGCTAAGGCTAACCTTACAGGTTCAGAGGCTGAAAGCTTCAAGATCACAACAGTATGTGCTGGTGCTGACGAGACTCACAACGCTACAGCATAATAAAATTTGATTATTCGAATTACTCCCGGAGCAATCCGGGAGTTTTTTGTGCATTGTGCAACTATTATAATGATTTTATCTAAAGAAAATTTATGCTTTTGATAACAGAAATACTATTTACATTTATTAACAAGTATGTTATAATTTTCTCGTGAGAGTTTCGTTTCTTTCACGAAAGATAGAATTTTACGGAGTGTTGACTATGTTTAAGTTATTGAAATCTAAAAAAGGTTTTACACTTGTTGAGCTTATGATAGTTGTTGTTATTATGGCTATTCTCGTAGCAGTTGCAGTTCCGATTTTCTCTGCAGTAACCAAGAATGCGCGTACCAGAACTTGTCTCGGCAATCAGCGTGAGATTCAGTCTCAGCTCAGCAATGCGGAGATGGGCGGTGTTCTCAAGCTCAAAGAGGGTGATGTTTATACAATCACAACCGATGAGGATGCCGATAACGGTGAGTGGACAATAAGCTCAGGTGCAACGCTTGATGTTGACACACTTGAAAGTCTTTTCCAACATCCACCCATTTGTCCTGTTGCCGGTAATGCGATTGTAGTTACTATTGGTGCAACTAATTTTAATGCCGATGAAGAGGGTTATAAAGTTATAACAGCTTGTAACAAATCAGGCTCTGAAGAAGTTCACGGTTCATAAGATCAGATTTATTTGAGGTTGTCGTATGGCAACCTCTTATTTTTATTCAAAATATAAAGTTGATTTTGATATTTTAATGTGATAATATATACAGTGAAGAGGTGAAGTAGTGTGTTATATAGTTTTTTGCGCTCCAAAAAGGGTTACTCCTTTGTTGAAGTTCTTATTGTTGTTATAGTTCTCGGAATACTCGTTGCAGTCGGTGTACCCGTGTTTACTTCGGGATATAATACACAGGCAAAGAAGGATTGCAATAACCAGCGTGTTGTTATTAGTTCTTTGGTTAAGGAAGCTATGAGCGGTATGATTGATAATGGTAGAATGCAGGAGAAAATCAATTTTGCCAAGCTTCAGTCAGACCACAAAACCACATATTCCGGTGACGGTGTTACAGGTAATGGCGATGATGACTTTGTTGGTAAGGAGTGCTTTGTGCTTATAGAGGACCAGGGCATTCCCGGCAAGATTGCCTTTACTATAGGTGATTTACGCGGTGGTTATTTTGGTCAGAATGAGTGGAATTCAACCGGAATGCCAACCAAACACGGTTCCTATGATCCTTATAACGATGAAAAATATGATTTGGGTTGCTACGAGGGATATTATCTGAAAAAAGAACGTCTTAAAGATAACAAGTTCTTCTGGTATCTGACAAACGAGGAGATTCCTGTTTGCCCATTTGCCGATTCAAAAAACGATTACCATTACTATATTTTTGAGGATGGTACAGTTTTGTGCGATTGCCCCGAATGTAACGATATTGAGGATTAAGGTGCGAATATTATGAAATTGAATGAAAATTATATTTTAAAAACAGTTGCAGGGACTGCTGTTGTGGTGCCTGTTGGTGATGCTGTGAATGATATCCGCGGCATGATCACTCTTAATGGTCCCGCGGAAACTATCTGGAAATGTCTTGAGCAGGGTTTGGATTTTGAAGGTATCATTGCTCAGCTTAAAGCGGAGTATGATGCACCTGAAGACGTTCTTCGCAATGACCTGACGACGTTTATCGAGAAACTGAAGAGATACAAAATTGTATCCTGATTCCTGATTATGAACAAGGTAAAATTGGAAACCCTTCTTCCCTTCATAGAGGAAGCGTTTGAGAGAAATCAAAAATTTAAAATCCCAATTACGGGCACAAGTATGAATCCGCTCCTTATTCAGGGGCGCGATTTCGTGTTTATTGAAAAGCCTGTGTTTCCTCTTGAAATAGGGGATATACCTCTTTACCGTCGGAATGATGGTGCGTTTGTACTCCATAGAATCGTAGAAAAAGATGTGAAGGGGTACACCTTGTCGGGCGACAACCAATTTTTGTTGGAACACGGCATAACTGACGAGCACATTATTGGTGTTGTGACTTCCCTTTGCATTGACGGAAGGGTTGTAAAGGTTACTGACCCGGAATATGTAAAACATAAGAACAAGTATGTGAAAAATGTCCGCCGACGTTATCCTATGCGTCGTTTCAGACATTGGTTTTATGGTGTAAGGCATGGAAAAAAGTGAGATAATCAATTTAACAATGCAGATGGGCAATGTTGTTATCAACGTTCTCAGAAGCAAGATGACGGGATGTGAATATTCACTTCCCGATGATGTTGATTATGAAAAACTATATAAATTCTGTGAGATGCACAAGGTGACCTCTCTTATTGCGGGTGAGGTAGCTAAGTGCGAAAACATACCGCCTGAAATTAAATCGCTTTTTCAAAAACAGCTTTTTCGTTGTGCCTCACGTCACACAGCACAGGAAAAGGAAATGCATGGTCTTACCGAAATGTTTACCGCTAATAACATAAAGCATTGTTTCCTTAAAGGTACGAAGGTATCACGTTATTATCCTGAGCCTGAGCTTCGCTTTATGCTTGATATGGATGTTTACATCGAGCCCCGAAAGTTCGAACTGGCAAAGGAGTTGATGCTCCGAAGAGGCTACGAGGTGATTTCCGTTGAGAGTGACAAGGATATTGCCTTGTCAAAGAAACCTTTTTTGAATATAGATTTACACAAAGAACTGAAATATGACTACGACAAGGGCTATGATTACTACAAAAGCGCCTTTTCTCGATTAACTGATATTGACGGAACTACTGCTATGAATATGGCAAATGAGGATTTTTATGTGTATATCCTCTCTCATACCGCCCACCACTTTGAGACAGCGGGTACAGGTATCAGAAGTGTTGTTGACCATTACTGCATAAGAAATGGTCTGTTACCTGAGTGTGACGGTGCAGTACTTGAAAAAGGTCTTGAGGATACAGGGTTAAAGGTTTTCAATGAACGTATGAACGCTTTGTGTGACTATTGGTTTGAAGGTGTCGAAGCTGACGAAACTGTACAGGCAATGGCAAAATATATTTTTCTCAGCGGTGTTTACGGAACTCAGACCAACACATATATGAGTGGTATCGGCAGAGGAGAGTATGGTGACGATAAATCAGATTATTTTGTAAAAAGACTCTTTCCACCCTATAAGTCTATGAGTGCACGATATGCTATACTCAAAAAGGCGGCATTTTTGTTGCCGTTATTCTGGGTTGTTCGGATTATAAGTGCGCTTTTGGGTAAAGAAGATTTCAAAAAAGAAATTAAAAACGTTACTTCAACCTCAAGTGATGAGGTTACAGCACACCTTGATTTTCTTAAAGAAAACGGACTGTAAAAATATTTTGAAAAACTCTTGTAGTTGTGGGATATTTGTGATATTATATCCTGTGTATGAATCTGTATATATTAAAAATCACAATAAAGGGGAATAATGATGGCTTACGAAGAAAAAAGAACCCAGGATGAGGGCTTGGACCTTGAGCCTATTTTAAAATTCATCCGAATCATTCTTGCCAAATGGTGGCTTGTGATGATTTTCATCTTAGCATTTTCTGTTGCAGGTTTTGGTATTGCCAAGCTTACTTACAGCGAAAGCTACACCTCAAGCATTATCTTCAATGTTTCCAATAAGGATAGAGATATTGTAGGTGAAGCAGGTAAATATACCACCGCCAGTGACGCTCAGGCTTCAGCTACCATTGCTAACAACTTTAAGTACATTATCGAGAATGGTGATGACTTCGCATCAAGAGTTGTTGATACTGTAAAAGCAAAAACAGGAAGAACAATTTCTAAGGAAGATTTGCAGTCAATGCTTAATGTTGAGCTTGTTACAGACTCAACACTTGTTAAGGTTGACGTTAAGTCAGGCGATGGCGACCTGACATATGATGTTACTACTGCAATTCAGAGCGTTTACCTCGATTTTGCAAAAGAAGCATTTCCCACAGCCAACATAAGCGTAGCTGACAGCGCAACGGCTGCTAAGCTTGCTGCTGACTCATCAAAGCTTATTTATACTGCTGCTGGCTTCCTTCTCGGTGCCGCATTGGCTGTGCTTGTTATCCTTATCAGGGCACGTATCCAAAACAAGCTCCTTTCAACTGAGGATATCAAGAATAAGTTTAACATCAACATTATTGCTACTGTTTCTGATATCAAAGGTAAAAACAAGAAGGGTGATCGTACAAGACTTCTTATTACAGACAGAAACGTCGGCTTGCCCTTCATTGAAACATTCAAACTTATCAGAACAAAGCTTGAGAATGCTAAGCTTAAAAAAGGCTTCTCAGTTTTCTCAATTACCAGCTCGACAGAGAGTGAAGGTAAGACAACCTGTTCTGCAAATATTGCGCTCTCACTTGCCAAGAGCGGTAAGTCAGTTCTCCTTATAGATGCTGACCTCAGAAAGCCCGCTGTTTGTAAGACTCTCGGTATCGCAATCGAGGGTGAAAAGGGTATTTATGATATTGTTCACGGCAACAAGTCCTTTGAAGAGTCAGTTAAGTATATTGAAAAATACAACCTCTATCTTCTTGTGTGCTCAGCAGCTGTAGCAGATCCCTCTGAGACATTGGCTTCTGACCAGATGGCAAAGCTTGTTGAACAGGCAAAGCGCGAGTTTGACTACGTAATTATCGACTGTCCTCCTGCAGGTGTTGTTGCTGATGCGGCTATTGTTGCTAACTACACAGATACAATCATTTTCGTTACAGCAGAAGAGCGCGTTGCTATTCCTCAGATTGAGTATGCACTCAGCGATATTATGACCACAAAGGCAGACGTTATGGGCTGTATCTATAACCGTGCGGGTACAGGTACACTCAAGGTTGCAGCCGAAAAATCAGGCGGTTATTTCTCGAACCGCTATGGCGGATATTACGGTTCGTCCTACTACTATGGTAGTCGCCACCATAAGAAAAGAAAATAAAAAATCAATTAACTCTCCGAATTATTCGGGGAGTTAATTTTTTGGTTAAAATGACAAAAAACGAGGGGAAATTTGTATTGTTTTTTTCAACAGAAATTCGAAAAAGTATTGATTATTTTGCATCTATATAGTATAGTAATAATGTGTAATACTCTAATTGGGTCATTGCGCCCAAAAGTGAGAAAAAAGTAAAAAAACAACGGAAATCTATCTGTTTTTTATCACAATTACAGTTGAAATAATGTGGAGGTTATTGTATGGCTCTTGAATTACCCAAGCTCACAAAAAAAGATGGTCAGGGTGCTGCCGGAACACCGAAGGTTGACATAACACTTAAGATTATGGAGTTCTTTGATAAGAACCCGATAATGAAGGTTCTTATTCCGGTGGTACTGTTTATAATACTTTGTGCAGTGTTCCTGTTTGTTATATTCGGTGACGGTGTCATACTTGATGATACCAAGAGCTCTGCTGATAACTCTGTAGCGACCGGTCAGGTGGAGGTTATTCCCGGAAACAACCTCATTACCGACAAGGCAGTTGTTAAACTGATTGAGAGCGATCCGCTTTCAGAGGACATACTTGCTACCGCAGTATACAAGGGTTGCGTAAAAGGCAACAGCGGTCTTAAGACCGGCCTTATTCAGATTGGTACACAGAATGATACGCTCATCCTTTCCCTTGGTGAGACGGTTGGCGATTCAAAATGGGAGCTCGTTGAGCTTACTGATGACTACGTAGTCTTCAAGGCAGGCGAGATAACCAAAAAGATAGAAGCAAAATAAAATTCAGTAATCTATGCAATTTACATATATTTTAGGGGGATTTTCCAATGAAAACACGAAACAGTAAAATGAGGTCAATAGGTATTTTTGCCTTGGCTCTCGTATTGCTCACAACCACTATTTTGCCGCTTGCGGCATCGGGTAGTGAAGCCGGATGTATGGGAACATACGTTGTTAAGTCAGGCGACAGCCTCGCATCAATTTCTGCTTCACACGGTGTAACTGTATCAAGCATTGTTGATGCAAACGGTATTTCTGCATCCGCCAAGCTCTATGAAGGTCAGCGTCTTCTTATTCCGGGTGCCACATCAGTTGAAGAAGACTCTACAACAGTTTTCGGTTCTTCAAGCGTTATTTCTATTAACTTCAAGAAGGACTCGGATCTTGTTGGTATTCTTGAGACAATTGTTGCACATACAGGATACACAATTATCTATAAGGGCGCAGCACAGACAGTTCCTGCAATTGCTCTTGATAATGTGACACCTCTTGCCGCTATTGATTATGTTCTCAGAATGGTTGATATGACTTATATTAAGAATGATAACATAATCTACGTAGGTACAGCGGAAACACTTAACTCAAGCTTTATCGATAACAAGGCACTTACAAGCTTCCGCCTTAAATACATATCAATTGAAACACTTACTTCTCAGCTTTCAGCTCTTGGTATTTCTCCCAAGATGGTAAAGATTGATGAGAATATCAGAGAGTTCTGGGTAAGCGGTTATCCTATGGAGCTTGCAAAAATCTGCGAACTTATCAGAACTCTTGATAACAAAACAAATCTTACCCTCGGAAGTGCAAACCTCAGCTCATCACTTAGCGCTATTGAGCTTGAGCACATCACAGCAAATGAGTTCAGCGCGTTACTTTCGGCTTTGGGTCTTCATGCAGGTGTTACAACTGAGTATCATCCCATGACACTTTATGTTTATGCATCAGGCGATGCTTACCAGGATATCCTTAACATAAAGAAACTCGTTGACTTTGAGGATGCAAATGCTCCCAAGGAGGAGACGGACGGCGAAGGTTCCGAAGATGGTTCAGGCTCAAGTGAGGTTGAAATCACAGACGGTGAAACTTCACTTGTTAAGGTTGACCTTCAGTACATCAACAAGGATGCCGCAGAATCAATCGTTACAACCTTCGGATATGAGGTTGAAATTCTTGGCCTCGACCTCTATGAAAAGAGAGTATGGGTACGCGGTCCTGTTGAAGAGGTTAACGGTGCAGTAGCGCGAATCAAAGAGAATGATACAGCAGATAACAACACTGCAAAGACATTCTTCACATATGAGCTTCAGAATATCGTAGCATCTGAACTTCAGAGCAAAATCGGTTTCGTTGACCTTGAAGGCGTTGAATTCTACTTCGGTTCATATCCTCAGCTTACAAAGTCAATTATGGTTTACTGCTCAACAAATAAGGTTGACGAAGTTAAACAGATTATTGCTTCTCTCGATAGCAACCTTGGCGATATGTACTATCCCATCGCAACAATCACAGATGCAAACGAGCTCTCAGTTCTTGCAGCTAAGGAAGAACTCGTTGTTAAGCTCATCAACAGCCCGACAATTTCGGTTACATCATTTGAAATTTCAGGTGACCTTGATCCTTCAGATGGCGGTGTTAAATATATCCTCTATGTTCTTGAATCACCTGAAAACATTGATCTTATCACAGAGATGTGGGCAAAGATTGCATAAACACTTTTTGGAGTTGAATTATTGTGGACTTTTTGAACCAACCGAGTGAATATCCCGTGAACCTTGAGCAACTGCTCAGGCTCACGGTTGAAAAGAGAGGCTCTGACCTTCATATCGTTGTAGGCATGCCGCCATGTATCAGAATTGACGGTGACATCGTGAAGCAGGATTATCCCCCCATGAAGCCTGCTGACGTTGAAAATATGCTTACACCCATTATGTCTGAGAAGAACAAGCGCGATCTTCAGGAAACACTTGAACTTGACCTTGCATACTCTGTTCCTCAATGTGCCCGTTTTAGAGGTAACGTTATCGTTCAGCGAGGCACTTTGGCAGCGGTTTTCAGAGCAATTCCATTCGAGGTTCCCACACTTGATAAATTAGGTCTTCCCGCAGACGTAAGACGACTTTGTACTCTTCCTCGTGGTCTTATCCTTGTTACAGGTCCCACGGGTTCAGGTAAATCAACAACGCTTGCAGCAATGATTAACCATATGAACTCTAACTTCGAATACAATATGGTTACAATTGAGGACCCTATCGAATTCCTTCACTCACACAAGCGCTCAATCGTAAGACAGCGTGAGCTTGGCGGAGATACACTCAGCTTCAACAATGCATTGAGAACTGTTCTTCGTCACGACCCTGACGTTATTATGATCGGTGAGATGCGTGACCCTGAAAGTATCAGTATCGCGCTTACTGCGGCTGAAACAGGTCACTTGGTGCTTTCCACGCTTCATACTCAGACAGCACCTCTTACCATTGCACGTATTATCGACTCCTTCCCCAGCGAGCAACAGAATCAGATACGAAGCCAGCTTTCAAATACACTCCGTGCTGTTATTTCACAGCAGCTTCTTCCCAGATTAGGTGGCGGACGTGTTTCGGCAGTTGAGTATATGGTTGATACACCTGCTATCCGTAATATGATTCGTGAGGGTAAGGACCATCAGATATATTCCACAATGCAGACCGCTCAAAAAGAGGGTATGCAGACTATGGACCAGGCATTGCTTAAGCTTATGCGTGATCAGAAAATCTCTCGTGAATCTGTTCTTGAAAACTGCGTTGAAAGATCCGAGGTTCTTCGACAGATGCAGATGTATTGATAAAATACAACGTAAAAATCTCTATACTATATATATATGATATATGATTCGTAAGGGGGCACACTCTTGGAATTTACCTATGAAGCCTTAAACCGACAAGGACAGTCCATTACCGGTAAAGTTGTTGCTAACAACACTTCGGAGGCTTATGAAAAATTGCGTGAGGCAGGTGTTGTTGTTACAACACTTACCGAAAATAAATCCTCTACTAAGAAAAAGGGCGGTAAAAAGGTTACTCTTGCTGATATGTCAATGTTTGCTCGTCAGCTTGCAGCTATGATTGGTGCCGGTATTCCTGTTACACAGGCTATGTCAACACTTGTAAACCAGACCACAAACCCCACTTTGGCAAATGCAATTAAAGAGGTTGCTCAGGATGTTGAGGGTGGTGCAGATCTTTCAGAAGCATTCACCGCACAAAAGCCCATATTCTCTGACCTTTTCTGTTCTATGATTGCAGCGGGTGAGATGGGCGGTATGCTTGACAAAACACTTCTTGCTATGTCAAACCAGCTACATAAGGATAAACAGCTTAAGGACTCAATTAAATCTGCTACCTCATATCCTAAGATGGTTGGCGGCCTTGCTGTTGTTATCTGTATATTTATGATTGTGTTTATGGTACCAACCTTCCAGGGTATGACCGAGGGCGCAACTGACATTAACCCGATTACACAGTTTATTTATAATTTATCGGATCTTTTTCGAACAAAGTGGTATATTGTTATTCCTGTTGTTCTTGTAGCAATATTCCTCATAGTTCAGCTTATAAAGTCACCACCTGTTCAGAAGCTGTGGGAAAACCATAAAATGCACGCACCTATTGTAGGTGAGCTTATATCAAAAACGATTTTTGCACGTTTCTGTCGTATTTTTGCAACCCTTGTTGCAGGTGGTGTTACGGCTGTTAAGGCTCTTGAAACCGCAGGACCTACCTCAGGCTCAAAACTTATTGAAAAGGCTGTTTTTGATGCAATTGAGGCAGTTGAGAATGGTACTACAATTCACGAAGCACTTGATGAGTGCAAATTGTTCCCGCCAATGGTTATCAGTATGATTGCTATCGGTGAGGAGGCAGGTTCGCTCCCTGTTATGCTTGACAAGGTTGCTGAGTTCTATGAAGAGGACGTTGATGCACTTGCCAAGAACCTTGGTTCAGTTCTTGAACCGATTATGCTTGTTCTTTTGGGTTCGATAGTTGGTTTCCTTATCATTGCTCTTTATCTTCCTGTTTTCCAGGCAACTACATCCTATCAGGCATAAAAATAAATTTACAAAAACCCGATTCTTTTGCAAGGGAGAATGATATAAATGGCAAAAGTAAACAGTGCTGTGGGCATTGAATACGATTCACATGAAATAAGAGCGGTTGAGCTTACTAAAAATTCGGATAATTCATACCGTGTAACAGGTTTTGGCTCTGTTCCGCTTAAGGAAGGTGTTATATCGGAGGGTATCGTAACGGATTCCCCTTTGTTCACCGCATCTCTTGACGATTTGTTCAGACAGTCAGGAATAAAAAACACTTCACCTATTGTTGTTGGTGTTAATAACGAGAACGTTATTATGCGATATGCAACGTTTCCCAAGGTTCCTCAGGATAAGTTGAGGGGTGTTATCTCAATGCAGGCACAGGATTTCATCCCTGTACCCATTAGTGAGTTGGGTCTTGACTTCGTTGTTATTGACGAAACTGTAGATGATGACGATCAGCCTGCACTCAACGTTCTCCTTGTTGGTGCAAGAAATAATATGCTCCAGAATCTTATTATCAACTTTGAAACAACAAAGTTGGAGGTTGTTGAGATTGACAGTTCATTCCTTGCATGGACTCGTGTTGCTATTAAAGAACAGCCACAGGATTCAACATTTGCTTTCCTTAAGCTTACTGATGACGTGCTGAATTTCGTTGCAGTTTCTGATGGCGAAATCAAGATGGTTCGTTCTATCAACATTCCTGATCGTGCAGCTGTTGAAGTTAAAAAAGCATTTAATAACGGTGATGAGATTACTACATTGGAACTTGAAACTATCACAGACTTGTTGTATTCAGAGCTTTCATCATCAATGAACTATTATCAGATGCAGACAAACCATCTCATTGATAACGTGATTTTCTCTGCTTCAACAGTTCTGGAGGAGCGTATTGCACAGGTTCTTGCTGAAAAATGCTATGTTCCGCTTACCGTTCCCACATTCTATAACGAGTATATGACAAGTTCATTTACACCTAAAAACTTTGCGGGTTGTATCAGCCTTGCAAAGGTAGCATTGGAGGGATAAGCGTGAAGTATAAGGTTAGTTTGCTTCCTGAGAAAAACCGGAAGCGTATAAACAGTAAAAAGAAGGCCGAAAAGGTCAAGGTTATTTCACTTGTTGCCCTTCTTATGATGTTATCACTTATTGTGATTGTTCTTATTGGTAAGTTCGTTGCAGATAAGGAGCTTTCAAAGGTTAAAGCTATGAATCAAGAATATGAACAGAAGGTTCAGGGACTTCGACATTACCGTGAAATCAGCGATACTTTACAAAATAAGGTTCAGCTTATCAAGGACATCCAGGTAGAGGAACCTTCACTCTATAACTTTATTGCATTAATCAGCAACGTAAGTCATACTGATGTGAGTCTTACAGCTATTGAATGTTCTGAATGGAAAACTTCGAGAATATGTGTTATGACCGGTACCTGTCAGTCAAGACAGAGCTTCAATGAGTATATGGAAAAACTGAAGGCTATTGAGGGTGTGAACCCTGAATCAGTGCAGTGCACCGCATACACTGTCAGCTATAATGAAGGCAAAGCTGTCGCAGAGTTTTCAATTTCATTGACATGTTCAGGCGGTTCAGCCATCATTGTAACAGAGCCTGCGAGTGATACAGCAGAAACAACAGCAGACGATACTGCATCGCTTACAGCAGAATAAGGAGGGAGAGTTCTTTTATGAAAAATAAAAACATCGAATTAAAAGACATTACATCCTCACCTTATTTTGTTGCAATATTGATGGTTCTGCTCATTGGTTTGTGTATTACGGCTCTTGTGTTCTTTGTTATGGATATTCAGAATACCAAAAATGAGATAAAGGATGCTCGTGCACTTTATGAGGAAAATGTAAAAGAGTATGCCGTGCTTGAAGAGCTAAAAGCCAGAAGTGAAGCGGCAGAAAAGCAGCTTGAGGAATGTAAGGGTATTCTTCCTGATTCACTGGGAGATGTTTACCTTCTTCAGGAGGATGTTGTAAAAAAATGCCAGGGCTTTGGTCTGGACGTAACATCTGTTGAACACGTTGTTATGGCTAATGAGACAAGTGAGGTTGTGTTCACTGTTACAGCAAACGGCTCATTTACAAATATCTATAATCTTATGAATTACTACACCAATCTTGAGCAACAGCATAGATTTGATTCTGTTGTTCTTAAAAAGGACAGTGCAAACGGTGAGTATAATACTGTATTTACGCTTGCAATTCTTTCCGAAAATGGTGTTGAAGGCGCAGTTGCTGCGGTTGTTGAAGATACAGCAGCATAAAACTTAGGTTTCAAACATATCACAAAGGGGTTATTAATTTTGGCAGATATAATGAACGTTGTGGTTCCCGGCAGCATTGCTTATTATCTTATTGAAGATGGGAAAATCACAGAAGAACAGTTGAAAGATGCTCTCGAAAGCCAGAAAGAAAGTAAAAATCTTATCGGTGCGGAGTTAGTTGCACGTGGTTTTTGCACAGAACTTGATATTGCTAAGGCTATGGAGAAGAAAACGGGTTATAAATTCGTTTCTATCGAAGAAGTTGGTATCAACTTCGCTATTGCAAACATAATATCCCCTGACTTAATGGCAAAACGTGGTATTTTGCCCCTTTATCAGGATGAAAAGCGTTTGTTTGTGGTTATGCGTAACCCCAATGACGTTGTTACACGCGATAACTTGTCAGTAAGAACAGGCGGTATGGAGATTGTTCCTCTTATCTCCACTGATTCTGAGCTTACTGCGGCTATCAATACGATTGCAAACAACGCATCAAACATTGATACATACGATGATGAGGATGTTCAGGAGGAAGAATTTTCAGCACTTGATGAGCTTGCTGCCGATGAGAAGCCTGCTGTTCAGCTTGTTAACCAGGTTATCACAAATGCGGTTAAATCAGGCGCATCCGATATTCATTTCGAGCCTATGGAGAAGACAATGCGTGTGCGTCTTCGTATAGACGGTGTTCTTCACGAGGTTCTCCAGCAGCCCATAAAGCTTCACAGCTCGGTTGCATCACGTATTAAGGTTATCGGTGGTATGGATATTGCCGAAAGACGTATCCCTCAGGACGGTCGTACAACGGTAAAGGTTGATGATCGTACATTCGATATCCGTATTGCAGTTCTTCCCTCAGTTTATGGCGAAAAAATTGTTATGCGTCTTCTTGAACGTGGCGCAAAATCAGTTAAGTTAGAAGATATTAAATTCTCTGCAGCACAGTCGGACAGATTTATGAAAACCGTATTTATGCCTTACGGCTTCTTGCTTGTTACAGGTCCTACCGGTTCAGGTAAATCTACAACGCTGTACGCTACTCTTGCAGAGGTTTCAGACATTACAAAGCATACAATTACACTTGAAGACCCTGTTGAGCGCCGTATGCCCGGCCTCTGTCA
The DNA here is from genome assembly GCA_045579005.1 of Acutalibacteraceae bacterium. Classification (GTDB taxonomy): domain Bacteria; phylum Bacillota; class Clostridia; order Oscillospirales; family Acutalibacteraceae; genus DTU089. Next base: position 18,031 of record JAZNLJ010000042.1, read on the forward strand.
GGTGCAGATGAACACCCGTGCAGGTATGACCTTCGCAGCAGCTCTTCGTTCAGTTCTCCGTGCTGACCCGGATATTGTCATGGTCGGTGAAATTCGTGACGGTGAGACTGCAAAAATTGCGGTTGAGTCAGCTCTTACAGGTCATATGGTTTTCTCTACACTTCATACAAACGATGCTCCCAGTGCAATCACACGTCTTGATGAAATGGGTGTTGAGCCCTTCCTTACAGCATCATCACTTGTTGGCGTTCTTGCACAGCGTCTTATCCGAGTTCTTTGTCCTCGTTGTAAGGAGGCTGTTGAAATCACTTATCGTGACCTTCGCCAAAGTATTGAGGATTTCCCCATTCCCGATGGAAAAACACTTGATGATACAACAACAATTTACGAGCCCAAGGGCTGTATTGCTTGCAGTAATACAGGTTATAAGGGTCGACAGGGTGTTTTCGAGTTCCTTCAGGTTACCAATGAAATGAAACAGCTTATTCTTAAACGTTCAGGCGTTCAGGAGATTAAAGAGCTTGCAATGTCACAGGGTATGCATACACTTCATCAGGAAGGTATTGATAAAATCCTTGATGGTTCATCTTCAGTTGAAGAGGTTCTTCGTGTTCTTGTATAATTATTATTTTTAGTTATTTAGGTAATTTGGCAGTATTTATTCAGTAAATTTGTAAAGGGTGATTCAGATGAGTATATTAACCAAGAAAAACGGTGTTGCATTGATTGCAGTACTTGCTATTCTGCTTGTTTTAACACTACTCATTCCTGCAATGTTTACAATGTCTGAAACTGCAACCGAGGCAGCAATGCGCGGTACAGATCAGTTCAGGGCAACGTATCTTGCCAGAACTATGATCGAAATGTCCGTTGCAGCATTTCAGGATGCTTATGATAATGCAGAGGAGCACATTGTTCCTTATGAGGCACATATGCAGAAGTTTTTGAATACGTCTAAGGCAATGGATGCTCAAACTGTGTATATGTATCGTAATGATAGCGTGCAATTCCCTGAAAAGCCCAAGAGGGCGGACTATTCCACACAGGATGCTTACGATTCTGCTATGGAACTTTTTAACTCTCAAATGGAAATTTATGAACAGAATGGTGTAATATATTCTACAAGCGCATCCACACCTGCGGGTTGTACGCTTGTTGGTTATGCAAATTGCAAAATCACGTATAATGACCAACCTAGTTATTATGCTATTGACCAGGATGGTAACACTACCGAGATTGATGTTGAATCATATTCGGGCGGTGCAGCTGCACTTGAAAAACTTATTACCGAGGGTGTTGATATCACAAATCATACACAATACGTTAAGATCGAAAACAGAAATGTCATTTTCGAGTCAAGCGCTATTGTTAATGGCAAGGGCGGTGTAAGACGTTGCGTACTCGTTTTACCTACAAAGCCTTCTGAGGAGAACTGGATTACAGTTGCAAACCTCGAGATCGGATGCAACCAGATCTTTCCGGATACTGATCAAGCAACAGGCAGAACGAATATCAATTATGACAGTGGTGTTATGATTGACGGTAGCGCTATCAAACAGCCTCTGTATATTTTCTCATGCGTTGGTAATATGGTTATATCTGACGAAGATCTTAAGGTTACAAGACCTAATGCAAATGGTCTTGTAGAGACAATTCCCTATTACCAGTATCTCAGAGAAAATAATACCAACTATCGTCCGCAGGATATGTCTTTCGGTCTTCATCCGGAAACAGGTACACGTGAGCCTGATAATGATCCTAAGTTTGGCTGCCTGCGTACATATAATATGGAAAACTGGCACAGTGATGCCCAACTTGACAACTACGTTGCATATACCGCAACAAACGCAATTCAGGTTGACTTGCCCATTAACCTTATTGTTAACCCGAGCCGTGTCGGTGCAGAAAAGGGTAGACTCGGTGATGGTTTTGATAAAAACTTTTCACTTTATAAGGTTCTTGTTTTCCAGGCACCTACAATCGTATTTAATAAATCTGTATCAAGCTTCGTTTCACTTTATGAAACTGACGGAGCATACAGAATGACAACAATAATGTTTGCCGCACCTAAGAATACTCCTTACAGTTACGTTAACGGTTCAAGAAACCAGAAAACTGTTAAAGCCGGTAAAGTATTCTTTGCAGAGGACGCATATATCTGGGTGATTCCGTACGGCGAAACAGGTTCAAACTATAAGACACAGACAGTTTATTACAAAGGTAAAGATATTATCCTTTATAAAATTGCCAATGCAGGTGATATTTACTACTTTAATGCAGAGGTTGAAACAGATGTAAATGGTAAGAAGACAAATTCAGGCTTCTCAATGACCGGTTACTTTATGGACGTTATTTATAAGGATAATTCAGATGAATTCAACCAGAACAAATGGTGGCAGCTCTGGTCACAAGCCAAGTATAAGCTCTTTAACGCTATGGTTGAAAACTTTAGTGAAAGAACTTATGTAAAAGACGACTTCAAATGGGTGGGTAATATTTATTCAGGTTCAGGAGATAAATTACCCGTTGTTGATGATTTCTACGTAATCTGGGATAGTTAATCAGATTACTAAAAGATTTTTACAGAAAGGGTGGATATTATGAAAAAGCGACTTTTCAATAAGCGTGGTATGACATATGTTGAGTTGCTTGTGGCACTTGCTTTGCTTGCACTTATAGTAGTATCCTTCACACCTATGCTCGTATCGTCTTACGAGACCTTGTACAAGGCCGGTGAAAAAACCGAAGAAGTATATAACTCTCAGCAGGAAATCGAACGAGGTCTTGCTGTAAGAAGCTCTACTCGCGAGGGCTCTGTTGCAATGTCATTTAAAATGAATGCCGCAAATGTTTTTGAAACAATGAACGTTAACGGCAGAAAGGTTGTTTCAACTTTACAAGATAAGCTTGAAACGATTTTCTATGGTGTAAGAGCGCGTATTGATATTCTTACCCCTGACGTTGTATATGATGATACATTGGCTCACGATGTTATTCTTCAGACAACCGGTATTTCCTTTACAGATGTAAAAAAACGTTCGGAATATACAGGCAATCTTGAGGATATGCCCAAGGACCTTGTTCTTATTGATGCCTTTATTCCTGATAAACACACAGGTAGTGAAGGTACAACTACCGACGAAAATGTTTATCGTAATTTAAGGGCGAATCTTACTATTACCGAGAAGAATGCTGATAAAGGCAGAATCAGCTTTACCGTTGGCGGTGCTGACTTTACACAGTCACCTATAAAGCTTGTTATTTATTACAAGAATGAGCGTGGTATTTCTAAAACTTTGTCAGATTATCTTTACATAGAACCCGCATCAATTCTTTTGGGCGGTACTTCAAAAAACTACGACTACTATACTTCTGCGGGTCTGGAAGAAGTGGATGCTTCCGACTCGGACCAGGAGCACAAGATTATGTATCAGCTCGCTGCTCAGGGTCGTACAATGCGAATTGAAAACAGCCCTTACCTTAAGAAGTATTACAATACACCTAAGGCGACAAATACTATTATCAGAAATATTACTTGGGTCGATACTGATGAGGATGCAAATATCGCACCATACTACGTAATGATTGGTACTAATGGTGCAATGTACAGAATGTATAACTACAATAACCATACTTCTGATATTTATAAATTAAGTATAGGTAACACAAGCCGTCCGAATACAAACGGTTATGGAACAACAGACGGACTTACCGGTTGGGACAATACCTTCGATACAGAGGATGGCTACAGGGTGTGCGCATCTCTCTGGAGTGGTGACAGCGCTCACGTATTTGACTTCTCATCATGGATGAAATCAATGAACTACGGTCTTGATGAAGAGGGCGGTAATGATAACTGCTGGCTTACTGCGGAGCAGTACGTTGCCAAGGAAGGTACCAGTATTATCGGTATCAAGATTGGTAAGGATACTGTTGTGAACAGCAACAAGGGTGCTGAAAAATATAACCTCTTCGGTATGCGTGCAAAATTCAGCTACTATCTTAACGGCTACCGAGTAGGATTTAACTATCCCTATCAGACTGCCCGTAATATGTCCTACATTATTACGGAAACCGGTTCACCGCTAAGAGCCTTCGGCTTCCTTAAAAACGAAGATGACTTTTCCGGCTTTACTGAAATATGGTATCCTTCGGATACATATTCAACTATTGCTAAGGATAAAAGTGTAAGTGACCTAAATAAAATTGTTGTATTCCTGGGTACAACCGGTGGTGGTCCCGATGGTGGACGTCACAGTGAAACTGCTTATGCTTCAATCCGATTTGTAAACTTCGGTTCTTATGACCCTAATGTTGATACACTTGTAAACTTTATGAGAACCGACGGTGAAGCAACAGATAACCGTGAGCAGGCTCGTCAGATTACTGATGGTTACGAATCACTTAAAGGTCTTGAATCTGAGATTAACCTTACAGATGCTATTTATATTCCCAGTGCAGGTAACGTTAAGGGTTCAATGCTTTATCTTGGTACAGTTCACGCTTATATGAACGTTATGCAGAAGGATAATATAAGCAGCACAGCTAACCGAGCTTCTAAAATTACCAATGCAGCCAAAAACAAAAAGCTGGATGAGGATGAATATGCGCCCAACGGTGCTTTGACTGACTACGTTGTTTTTGGTAATGCTGAGGGTACCGGTACAACTGTTCACAAGTACAGCAGTGCTTCGGAAGGCGTTACATACGTTGACAGATCTCTTTTCAATACTGAAACAGGTCTCGATGAAGGTCAGTCAAGTCTTAATGGTGTATCCGCAGCAGAGAAGCAGGCAAGAATGCAAGTAACATCAGGAAACAGACTTTCCGGTGATGCAAGAAGCAACTTCTTCATTGCTCGACAGACATCATGGAAGGATATGTTTATGGATGATGTGCTCTTCACAATGGGTTACTCATCTAACAGAGAAAAGGTTTATACCAATGTTACTTATGACGGTCAGCGTGAATACTACCGGTCTTACGAGCACTTCTATTTCCATTCACACTATGGTGTTGGTGGTGTTGATGGTAACGGCTCACCAAATAAGGTTGCAACAAGAGCTACAATAGGTAGCGATGCCAACAGAAATGTTTATAATAACGACTACTATAACGTGTGGTTCCCCGGTGAGATGTACAATCTTACAAAGGTTGCATCAGAAGAAGGTATAACAGTTGCAGTAGGCTATACTGTGGCAGGCTCTGCATACCAGTGGATAAATCCGAATGTGACAAGCAACACATCAACAGCCCTTGGTGGTATTTATAATGACGGTGTTCTTGCCGCTATGGTTGAGGGTACACAGTCTGAGTTTACTAACCTGCTGTATTTCAAGGATAATATGTCCTTCGATTCGGATTATCTTACCACATCATATAGCGGTTCAGAGTACAGAAATACATTCGGTACTTACGGTACGCATGAACGTGACAGCGTTCAGTTTACAGCAGTTGATATCAATAGTGAAATTGAATACGACGGCACAACAACATCAGGTACCAAGCACTACTATGCTTACTATGGTGATAACAAGGGTAGAGTTTTCGTATCTAAGGTTGCAACATCACAGGTTACTGTTACAAGTACAAACGATGAACAGGTTGTGATGACAGAAAATACACAGCTTGTAGGTTTCATTGCGGATACAACTTATGCAGGAACAGTAGCTGCACCTTCACAGATGAAGGAAATTAAAATCAACGATACAACTTCTTTGAGCGAATATTTCTCAAAGATTGTTACGATTGAAGCTGATAACGATATGGTTATCATTTCAGGTACTGCAAAGACTTTGTCACACAACCTTGCTGTTGTGGTAGGTACAAAGGACGAAAACAATAACTGGACATGGAAACGCGTTCAGTTGACACCTTACACAGGCCTTAATATCAATGCAGCCAAGGTTATCGGTGGTGTTTACTACTTTGCAGGTGATGCTCAAGGCGGTGGCTTCTTCGCTGCAGTTAAGCTTGAAACACTCAGACTTGCTAAGAGTAATAGCATTATCGCTGATGCACAAGAAAAAACTGATGACCCCAATAAGGTTGTCTGGGTTGGTCCCGCAGTCGTTCCCGACGTTATTTATGCAATGGACGGTCGAGATACCAGATAAGAAAGGAGACTCCGAAAGATGTTTAAATTCCTTACTTCAAAAAAAGGGTTTACATTAGTAGAACTTCTTATAGTTTTGGTTTTGCTTGGCTTAGGAGTCTTCGCTGTCGGTAATATAGTAAGAGTTTCCTATAGAGCATTTGATAAGAGTGAAGAGCGTTTTGTCAAGCAGGAAGCGGTTAAAACCGCAGCAGAGCTGTTGCGTACAGGTTCAAATAGTGTTGCGGCAGCTATGTCGGCAGACGTATTTCCTTCAGGTGATGCGGCTGGTGCCGAAACAAATCCTGAAGGAGTCTACAGAAACGCAACCGTTGTACCGGCAGGCAATCAAGTGGATGAATCATATTCATACCTCTTTACTGAGCCCAGTTATGATGATGAAGGAAATATTAATGGATATTTCCTCTACATTCAGAACAAGGGACAGAAGAGAAAGGATGCAATTCTTGTTTCAGATGTTCCTATGTATGTTGAAATCGATGCATACATTGATTACAGCTATGATGGTGCACTTGAAAAGGAAAACCAAGGTGCGGTTGATATTATGATTGCTGCTCTTGAGGATGACTATGCCTATGAAGATAATGACGGTGACGGTAAAATTGATCCGCCAACATCCGATGATATTTATTATAGCCTTAATGTTGCCTACCATTTTCCTAATATTGTAACTAATGATACAGGTATTATGGTAAATTACGTTAAAAAGAATCTACGTTCAGAGGCTAACCTTTACGACCAGTCAAGTGGTAATCTGGTTATGTCAGGTTCTGATTATGTTACAGTTAAAACCGTAGATGACGATGGTTCGGTTCTTCGTGTGTATTGTGACTCTATCCTTTCGGGTGATAATACAAACACAAGTATCGCAGTTCCGAAGCTCTGCTTCGTTGCTACCGCATCCTATGGTTATGATTCAGGCGAGGTAGGTCTCCTTTGCGAGTTCCGTGATAAGTGCTTGCTTACTAACCCTATTGGTTCTGCATTTGTTGATGTTTACTATGCAATTTCACCACCCATTGCCGACTTTATTGCCGAGCATGAGGGTCTTAAGGCGGCTGTAAGGCTTGCACTCAAGCCCTTGATTGTGGTTGCAGAGTATGCAATAAATGACGAAATTGCTCCTGTTGGTGCGGCTTGGTTTGGAGTATTTATGCTTTGTGGACTAACTTCTACCGCAATGCTTGTGCACATTAATAAGCGCAACAAACGTGAAAAACGAGCAAAAAGTGAATAAATAAAACAATCACCCTGCAATTAATTTTGCAGGGTGAATTTTTGGACTATTGAATAAGCTTGTGAATAATGCTATAATTCATAAGAAAAATAATTATAAACTTAGTTTAAAAAAGGTGCTATATGGAATTTTACGAAAATAAAGTTGAACAGGAGAAAGCGGTGCTTGTATCGGTGGATACAGGTGAATTCGATGTGGATTCATCACTTGCAGAGCTTACCGAGCTTGCACGTACCGCCGGTGCAGAGGTAATCTGCGAAATGACACAGAAGCGTGAAGCACCCGAAGCGGGAACTTATCTGGGTAAAGGAAAATTGCAGGAGCTTTCCGATTATTGCGAAGCAGAAAAGCCCGACCTTATTATAATAGATGGCGAGCTTTCACCCGCGCAACAGAAAAATATTGAAACAATAACGGATGTGCGAGTAATTGACCGCACAACTCTTATACTTGATATTTTTGCACAGAGAGCTTTGTCAGGTGAAGGTAAATTGCAGGTTGAGCTCGCACAGCTTAAGTATGCACTTCCCCGTCTTGGCGGTAAGGGTACTTCGATGTCGCGTCTTGGTGGTGGTATCGGTACCCGCGGCCCCGGTGAAACAAAGCTTGAAACAGACCGACGCCATATCCGTCGCAGAATTTCAGCATTGACCGAGGATTTGAAGGCTCTTGAAGAGCGTCGCACACGTCACCGTGAACGTCGCAAAAAGGATGGTGTGGTGACAGTTGCCCTTGTGGGTTATACGAATGCAGGAAAGTCCACACTTATGAATACACTCACGGATGCGGGAGTCCTTGCTGAAAACAAGCTTTTTGCCACACTTGACCCTACTGCGAGGGCATTGACCCTTCCTGATGGCAGTAGCGTTCTGCTTATTGATACCGTTGGATTCATCCGAAGACTTCCGCATAAGCTTGTCGAGGCTTTCAAATCCACTCTCGACGAGGCGGTAAGCGCCAATGTTATTCTCAATATTTGCGACGCTTCAAGTGAGGAGTGTGCCGAGCATTACCGAGTGACAATGGAGCTCCTCGAGGAGCTTGAGTGCGGTGACAAGCCTGTTATAACCGTGCTTAATAAATGTGATGTTGCCAACGACACAGAACTTCCTCTTATGAATAACTGTGTGAGAGTTTCAGCAAAAACAGGTGAGGGATTGCCCGATTTACTCCAGCGTATAGCCAAAGCATTGCCACCTACACGAAAGAGAGTGAAGATACTTTTGCCTTTTGCTATGGGTGGTGCAGGTGCAGAATTACGTAAAACAGGTGTAGTCCACTCTGAGGAATATACTGCAGATGGCTTACTTCTTGACATTACTGCAGAGATTTTTGTGTTGGAAAAGTATAAAGATTATATAATTTGAAAAAACACGTCCTTGGAATGAATCCAAGGACGTGTTTGTTATTTAACACTGAAAAGTAAATCACCGTAAGAAGGATAGCACCAGTGTTCTGATGAGCAGAGTGTTTCCATTTCGTCAACGGCAGCTCTGAGCTCTGCCATAACGGGAATGATTCTATTCTTGTAGAACATTGCCTTTGCATCGCTTTCTTCAATTGTTTTTACCTCTGTTGAGAGTTCTTCAAGCTCGGCAACCTTGTTGAAGGCTATGGTTGAAAGGCTTGAAAGCGTCTTAACAAGTGTTTGCTCGTATGTTGTGTCAACGAAGTCACCGATTGTACGTTTTGCAATAAGCGTATCAGCAAGCTCGTGAATATTACGACTGACGCAGGGAAGGATATCCTTCTTAGCCATATCAATCATTGTGAGAACTTCAATATTAAGGTATTTGCAATATTTCTCATTCTTGATTTCATAGTGAGCTTTGATTTCTGCCTCGCTGTAAACCTTGTGAGCGGTGTAAAGCTTCACGTTCTTTTCGTGGAGCATATAGGGGAGCGCATCGGGTGTGGTCTTAAGGTTAAGAAGTCCTCTGCCCTCAGCCTCTTTTACCCAAGCATCATCGTAGCCGTTGCCGTTGAAGATAATGCGCTTATGATTTTTGATGACACCCTTGATAAGCTTATGAAGGTCGTTTTCAAAGTCTTTTGAACCTTCAAGCGTGTCTGCGAAGTTCTTGAGTACTTCGGCAACTGCGGTGTTGAGTGTGGTGTTGGGACCTGCAACGGATGCAGAAGAACCAAGCATACGGAACTCGAATTTGTTACCTGTGAATGCAAGTGGTGAGGTTCTGTTTCTGTCGGTTGTGTCCTTGGGAAAACGGGGTAAAACGTGAACACCAACCTTGAGCATTTCTTTCTCTTTATTATCGTAGTCTTCGCCACGCTCAATTGATTCGAGAATTTCTGTAAGCTCTTCACCAAGGAACATTGAAACAATAGCAGGAGGTGCTTCCTGTGCACCGAGACGGTGGTCATTACCTGCGGATGCAATTGAAATGCGAAGAAGATCCTGATAGTCATCAACTGCTTTGATTACCGCACAAAGGAAAAGCAAGAACTGTGCATTTTCAGCTGGAGTTTCACCCGGTTCAAGCAAGTTTGTGCCGTTGTTGGTAGAGATTGACCAGTTATTGTGTTTACCGCTACCGTTAACACCTGCAAAGGGCTTTTCGTGAAGAAGACAAATCATACCGTGCTGTTTTGCACACTTCTGCATTGTCTCCATAGTAATCTGGTTGTGGTCAGTTGCAATATTAGTTGTTGTGAATATGGGAGCAAGCTCGTGCTGTGCGGGAGCCGCTTCGTTGTGCTCTGTTTTGGCAAGTACACCAAGACGCCATAATTCGTCGTCAAGATCCTTCATAAATGCCTGTACGCGAGGCTTGATTGCGCCGAAGTAGTGATCGTCAAGCTCTTGTCCCTTGGGAGGCATTGCACCAAAAAGTGTTCTGCCTGTGTAAACAAGGTCCTTACGCTTGTTGAAAACTTCAGCATCTACAAGGAAATATTCCTGCTCGGGACCAACGGTTGTCTTAACTGCAACAACGTCCTCATTTCCGAATAATTTAAGAATTCGAAGGGTCTGTTTGTTGATAGCCTCCATTGAACGAAGAAGAGGGGTCTTTTTGTCAAGCGCTTCACCACCGTAAGAACAGAAGGCGGTGGGGATACAGAGAACACCATTCTTAATGAATGCAAATGACGTTGGGTCCCAGGCTGTATATCCACGAGCCTCAAAGGTAGCACGGAGACCGCCCGAAGGGAATGATGAGGCGTCGGGCTCACCCTGGATGAGTTCCTTGCCTGAAAATTCCATTATAACTCGGCCGTCTTTTTTGCTTGTGATAAAACTATCGTGCTTCTCTGCGGTAACACCCGTAAGGGGCTGGAACCAGTGTGTGAAATGAGTTGCGCCCTTTTCAATAGCCCAATCCTTCATTGCATTTGCGATGATGTCGGCAACCTCAATATTAAGTCTGTGACCGGTATCGAGAGTGCGCTGGAATTCTTCGTATGCTTCGGCAGGCAATCTTTTCTTCATTACCGATGCGGAAAATACGTCACAACCGAAAAAATCTGTAACTGTTTTCATTACAACCAACCTTTTTATAATGATTATAATTATTCAAAACAGTGTAAAAAAACACTGTTTCGTTGAAAATTCGACTATAATCCTTTCAATGAGAGTAGTAAAAAATTGGATTTTTAAAATTCAATTTTATTAAAAGTCGATAAAATCGGCTTTTACGAAACACAAAAGCGTTTCGATAAACTACAATCATTATAAAAGTTTGCCTATATAGCCTGTTATGATACCTAAAACTGCAGATACAACAACAAGCAGAATGGGATGAACCTTTTTCTTGAATATAAGGAATATACCGATAAGGCATATTACAAGTGAAACAATGATTGTGTACAGGTCAAGGTTTGCGAGACCAAAGCCGTTAGGAAAGAAAACCGTTTGACCAATTGTCAGCACAGCACCTGCGATAAGACCGATAACCGTGGGTCTAAGACCCATCATACAGCCCTTTACAACGTAACTTTCCTGGAATTTTTTGTAAATACGGGCAACAATAAGAATGATTACAAAAGAGGGGAGCACAACACCAAGTGTTGCACAAGCAGAACCTAAAAAACCTCCGGGGAGACCCATATTTCCGTGAGCTCTGCCCGTAACCATACCAACGTAGGTGGCAATGTTTATGGCAAAGGGGCCGGGTGTGCTTTCACTGACTGCAATAAAATTAACAATCTCGCTTTCGGTAAGCCAACCCTTTTCGAGAACTGCGTTCTGTATAAGGGGAAGCATTGCATAACCGCCACCAAAGGTAAATGCACCAATACTCAAAAAGGTGAGAAAAAGTTCAAGATAAATCATATTTCTTTACCTCGCTTTCTCTGAATGAGGGAGTAAACGAGACCGATTACTGCACAGGAAACAATAATGTAAATAACGCTTATGTCAAGGTGTGCAATATCAATAAACATTGAGACACCAAAGGCAAGTCCCATAATTATGTAACTGAAAAGACCCTTGGGGCATTTTTTATACATTGAAACAAAAGCTTTGATTACAAGTGCAAGCACACCTGCACGAATGCCGTTGAAAGCAAACTGAACTGCCTCATACTCGCTGAATTGCTGAAGAACAAGAGAAATTGCGGATATGATTATGAAAGAGGGTAGCACAACACCAAGAGTTGCGAAGAATGAGCCAATTGTGCCTGCTACTCTGTACCCAACGAAGGTTGCTGAGTTAATGGCGATAGGACCGGGTGTGCTTTCTGAAATTGCAAAGATATCTAAAATCTCTTCACCTTTGAGCCATTTGTGTTTATCGCACATTTCCTTTTCGATGATAGGAATCATTGCATAGCCGCCGCCAAAGGTGAAGGCGCCTATTTTGAAGAACGTAATAAAAAGGGTAAGAGCATTTTTAAGTTTATTCTTCAAAATAACACCTACTTTCACAAATAATGTATAATACCTTTAAATTATAAAAAAATGCTAAACCTTTGTCAATGTACAATAATGCAGATTAAAGAGGAAACACTCGACAATTTTTGTTTAATATGGTACAATAACTTTCATACATAAATATTTGTCAGGTGGTGCGTTATGGATTTTACATCTGCCGAAAAAAGAGTCAATGAATTGACGATGATACTCAATGAATGTATTGATAAATATTATATGGGTAACGAAAGTGATGTGTCGGACTACGATTACGATATGATGATGCGCGAGCTTTCCTCACTTGAAGAGAAGTTTCCGCAGCTTCTCAGAGAGGATTCACCTACTCACAGGGTTGGCGGTAGCAGCGACAACACCTTTGAGACTGTTGTTCACACAGTGCGTATGGAGAGTCTACAGGATGCTTTTTCCGTTGAAGAGCTTGAAGCTTTTGATAGCCGTGTTAAAAAGCAATTCCCGCAGGCGCAATATGTTGTTGAACCCAAAATTGATGGTCTTTCATGCTCACTCGAATATCGTGACGGAGTGCTTGTAAGGGCATCAACTCGTGGCGACGGTGATGTTGGTGAAGATGTAACGGCAAATGTGAAAACGATACGCTCTGTACCTCTTAAATTGAAAGAAGCAGTCCCTTTTATTGAGGTCAGGGGCGAGGTGTATATGTCACACGCATCCTTTGACGAGCTTGTGGCACAACAGGAATTAAATGATGAAAAAATCTTCAAGAATCCCCGTAATGCGGCTTCAGGTTCATTAAGGCAAAAGAATCCGAAAATCACCGCTAACAGAAAGTTGGACATTTTTGTATTCAACATTCAACAAAAAGAGGGCGGCAAAGAGGTTAATACTCATTGGGAGTCACTTAAATACCTTGAGGATTTAGGCTTCAGCACAGTTGGTGGCTATGCTTTGTGCGACACAATGACAGAGGTTATTGAGAGAATAAATGGTATCGGCAACAGTCGAGGAAATCTTGAATATGACATTGACGGTGCGGTTATTAAAACAAATGATTTTGAAATGCGCCGAGTAATGGGCAGTACGGCCAAGTTCCCTAAGTGGGCGGTCGCTTTTAAATATCCTCCTGAGGAAAAGCCTACCAAGCTCCTTGAAATTGATATACAGGTGGGCAGGACGGGTGTGCTTACACCCACCGCAATTTTTGAGCCTGTTACACTTGCAGGCACAACTGTTTCAAGGGCGACGCTTAACAACGCTGATTTTATTAAGGATAAGGGCATTGCTATCGGTGATACTATTATCGTCCGCAAGGCAGGCGATATTATTCCGGAGGTTTTGGGAGTAAAAGAGCACAAGGGCGAAAAACCGGTTTATGAATATCCCCGTGAATGTCCCGCTTGCGGTAGTGCGGTTGTGAGAGAACAAGGGGAGGTGGCAATACGTTGTCTTAACCCTGATTGTCCTGCACAGCTTCTCAGAAAGCTTATTCACTTCTGCTCACGTGATGCTATGGATATTGAAGGCCTGGGCGCTGCAGTGCTTGAGCAATTGGTTAATGAAGGGCTTATAGCAAAGGCATCAGATATTTATCGTCTTAATCCGATGGATTTGGTTTCACTTGAACGAATGGGGGAGAAAAGCACCTTTAATCTCCTTGATGCTATTGAAAAATCAAAGAAAAATGATTTGTTTAAACTGATTTTTGCTCTCGGTGTTCACCATATCGGGCTCAAGGCGGCGAAGCTTCTTGCAAATCATTTCGGCACAATGGATGCACTCCTGAATGCTACAAAGGAAGAAATAATGGAAATCGACGGTATGGGTGATGTGTCTGCAGACACACTCATAACCACGCTTTCACTTCCTGAAACACGCAATATGATTGAGGAACTGAAAATCCTTGGTCTTAATATGAATAATCTTACAGAGGTTGAGGATAACCGCTTTGAGGGTATGACCTTTGTTCTGACAGGCACTCTGCAATTGTACGGCAGACGTGAGGCACAGGAGATTATCGAGAAGTTCGGCGGTAAGGCTTCGGGCTCTGTTTCGGCTAAAACAAGCATTGTTGTTGCGGGTGAAAATGCAGGCAGTAAGCTGAAAAAAGCCAATGACTTGGGAATAAAAGTCATTACAGAAGACGAATTTCAGGAAATGATTAAATGATTTTTACAAAAAATCGGGTTTGTATTTATATACATTGTTTATTGTAAATTTTTTCGTTTTATTATAAAATAATTACTGACAGTAAATATAAGGAGTGGTTTTATGCCTACAACAAACGTTGATAAAATCAAAACAAAAAGAAAGAATCTTTATCTGAGAGTTGCAAAGGGTCACTTTGCATCAAACCACTCTCACACAAACTACTATATCGACGTTGCCGCCCAGAAGTCACGTCTTTCCGAGGCAAAGGCAGTTGCACAGGAGCTTTGTGCAAATTATAACTATACGTCTACAATTATTGATACAATTCTTTGCCTTGACGGTACAGAGGTTATCGGTACCTGCCTTGCAAACGAGCTTACAAAGAATTCGTTTGCAAATATTAACGCTCACCAGACAATTTACGTGGTTACTCCCGAGATGACAAACGGCTCACAGATGATGTTCCGCGATAATATTGTTCCTATGATTAAGGACAAGCACGTGCTTATCCTTGCGGTATCTGTTGCTTCAGGTGTTACTGCTCAGGCGGCTATTGAGGCAGTTAATTATTATGGTGGTAACGTGACAGGCGTTTCTGCAATCTTTGCAACGTCTGAGCATTGCGGTGAGTATAAGGTCAATTCAGTATTTAACCCCCACGACCTTGACGGCTACTTCAACTGTCCTGCACACGAATGCCCTCTGTGTAAGGAAAAAAAGAAAATTGATGCTCTCATCAATTGCCACGGTTTTTCAAAAATCTGAGTTTGAAACGGGTAAAAGCCCTGAAGCAGTTGCTTTGGGGCTTTTGATAATTTAAAGGGTTATTTTTCGCAGTATGGATTTACAGGTTTTATTTGAAGATGAGGATATCACCGTTTGCGTGAAGCCTCGGGGTTTGCTCAGTGAGGATGCACAAAGCGGTGAGAAGGGAATTATCGGCTTGCTGAGTGACAGAGCGGGTAAGCCTCTTCACCTTTTACACCGACTTGATCGTAACGTCAGCGGTGTAATGGTGTTTGCCAACAATAAGAAGAGTGCAGCGGCTCTGAGTAAGGCTATTCAGGACGGCAGATTTTATAAGGAATATCTTGCAATTACAGATGGTGTACCCGCAGAGAGTGAGGGTGTGTATAAGGATTTGCTTTTCAAGGATTCCAAGAAGAATCGCTCCTATGTTGTGAACAGGGTGCGTAAGGGTGTGCGTGAGGCATCACTTGAATATAAAGTCCGTGAGTATAAGGGTGAGAAAGCATTAGTTCAGGTGCTTTTGCACACAGGCAGAACACACCAGATAAGGGTGCAGTTTTCTTCACGTAAAACTCCACTGACAGGTGATATAAAATACGGAAGCAAGGACAGAACGACAGGGGATATTGCACTTCATTCCTATAGGATTACATTTTTCCACCCTGTAAGTAATGACAAACTGTGCTTCAGCACGGATCCTGATTTTAAAACCTATCCGTGGAATTTGTTTGGAGGGAATACGGATGTTTGATGTTTTACACAGCTTCAGCGGTGTGTTTGTAAACGTACTTACCGTTGTTGTGGGTAGTGGACTTGGTCTTGTGCTCAAAAAGCAGATACCCGAAAAGCTGACAGATGCGGTAATGACTGCAATAGGTCTGTGTACAATTGCAATCGGTATTATGGGTATAATCAAAGGTGAAAATCAGCTTGTAATGATTCTCTCAATGGTGCTCGGCGCCGTTGTGGGAACGCTTGTTGATATCGACGGCAAGCTGCAAAAAATCGGTGATAAATTACAGAAAAAACAAAAGGATGGAGAAAAATCCACCTTTTCACAGGGCTTTGTTACCGCGTCACTTCTTTTTTGTGTTGGCGCAATGACTATTGTCGGTTCTATGAATGCGGGCATATCCGGCGACAACCAGATGCTCTACACAAAGTCTGTGCTTGACCTGATTTCCTCAACAATGCTTGCTGCAAGTCTTGGTGTTGGTGTACTCGCATCTGCGGTTTTTGTGCTTGTTTTTCAGGGAGGACTTGTGGCACTCTCGATGGGGCTTGGTTCATTCCTCAGCGACTTTGCGGTAGCTGAACTTGTGTGTGCCGGTTCTGTTATGATTACAGCACTTGGACTTAATCTTATAGGTGTTACAAAAATCAAGGTAGCAAACCTTTTGCCCGCTCTCGTTTTTGTACCCGTTATATGCTTGCTTTTTCAATGATTGGAGAAAATATGATGAAACTGAAAAATATACAACCTGAAAGGGTCTTTTACTATTTCGGGCAGATATGCGATATTCCCCACGGCTCAGGTAATATGGGCGGTGCAAGTCGTTATTGCCGTAATTTTGCAATTAACCACAAGCTTGATTACTATATGGATGATGCGAAAAACGTGATTATATATAAGCCTGCAACAACGGGCTACGAAAATGCGGAGCCTGTTATACTTCAGGGACACCTTGATATGGTTTGCCAAAAAGCAGAGGGTGTGGAGATTGATTTCTTTGAACAGGGCGTTGAGCCCTATGTTGATGGTGATTTCGTAAAAGCAAGGGGAACAACCCTTGGTGCAGATAACGGAATCGCGGTTGCTATGATGCTGGCAATTCTCGAGGATGAATCTCTTTGTCACCCCGCAATTGAGGCGGTATTTACTACCGATGAAGAAATCGGTATGGTCGGTGCACGTCAGCTTGATATGTCAAAGCTCAAGGGCAAAAGAATGGTGAACCTTGATGCGGAGGAGGCGGATATTATAACTGTTTCCTGTGCAGGAGGTAGTGACCTTACCGTAGATGTGCCTTTGAAAAAGATTGAAAAAAATGGAACAATGGTGAAGATATCTCTCAAGGGTCTTAAGGGTGGTCACTCAGGAATTGAAATTAACGGTAACAGAATAAATGCAGATATTCTTGCGGGCAGAATTTTAAATCACCTTAAAAATGAATGCGATTTTGATATTATCTCTATTGATGGTGGTGATAAATCAAACGCTATTCCCAATAACTGCGAAATTGCTCTGTGTGTTTGTAATGCAGATGATTTTGCTGAAAAGGCAAAGGAATATATTGATCTTGTGAAGAATGAATTAAGTGACAAGGAGCCTGATTTCTGTCCTCATGTTGTAGTGGGTAACGAGGGTATTTATAACGTATTTTCAGAAAAAGCAAAGTCACAGACGATCAGTATACTTGCCTGTGTGCCTGATGGCGTTATGGCAATGAGTGCAGGTGTCAGTGGCCTTGTGGAGACATCACTTAATCTTGGTATTCTTAAGACTGTGACTCACGAGCTTAAAATTCATATCAGCCTGAGAAGTAATAAATGGTCGTCAATGATAGCACTTGAAGAACGTGTGAAAGCATTTTTTGAGATGCTGGGTCTTGAAGCCGTTACTTTTGGTCATTATCCCCCCTGGGAATTCAAATCGGAGTCAGCTTTACGCTCGCTTTACGTTGATATTTATAAGGATGAAACAGGTGAGGAGCCTCAGATTGCCGCAATTCACGCGGGGCTTGAGTGCGGTGTGTTTGCTTCTGCAGTAGAAAATTTTGATTGTATTGCTATAGGTCCTTATCTTTACGATGTTCACACTATAAAGGAGAAGGTGTGCATTTCCGATACGGCAAGAGTGTATAAAATGCTTTTGAAATTGTTGGAAAATTTGAGATAATTATTATATTGTGAAATTTGTCGATTTATGATAGAATTAATCGATAAAAATTGGATTGTATCAAATCAGAGTGTTGTATTCGGTTCGGATACATTCGCTCTATGGTGCAGTCAGGATTGGAGAAAGCATGGATAATAAAAATGAATTCAAACCATACGTCCCTGCTGAGAAGGTGACACCTGAAATTACGGTTACTTCAATCGTAATGGGTATTATTCTTGCGGTTGTTTTTGGTGCTGCAAACGCGTACCTCGGTCTCAGGGTTGGTATGACGGTTTCTGCTTCAATACCTGCGGCAGTTATTGCAATGGGTGTTATCCGCATTGTTATGCGCAGAAACTCAATACTTGAAAGTAACGTTGTGCAGACAATCGGTTCTGCTGGTGAATCACTTGCCGCAGGTGCTATTTTTACCTTGCCCGCACTCTTCCTTTGGGCGGCAGAGGGTAAAATGGAAAAGCCTGACCTTGTTGAAATCACACTTATTGCACTTATCGGTGGTCTTCTCGGTGTATTCTTTATGATACCCCTTCGCAATGCCCTTATTGTCAAGGAGCACGGTGTATTGCCTTATCCTGAAGGGACCGCTTGTGCAGAGGTTCTCCTTGCAGGTGAAAAGGGCGGTTCAAGTGCCTCAACTGTTTTTGCAGGTATGGGCTTTGCCGCATTGTTCAAATTCATCATTGATGGACTTAAGCTTGTGTCAGGTGAAATTTCCTTCCGTGTTAAGGGCTATGCAGGTGAAATCGGTACACAGATTTACCCCGCTGTTATGAGCGTTGGTTACATCTGCGGTGCAAGAATTTCATCATATATGTTTGCGGGCGGTGTGTTTAGCTGGCTTGTACTTATTCCGCTCATCGTTCTTTTTGGTTCGGAGATTGTTCTCTATCCCGGCACAACACCTATCGGTGAGCTTTTTGCCGATGGTGGTGCAAGTGCAATCTGGAGCACATATATCAGATACATCGGTGCAGGTGCTCTTGCAGCAGGCGGTATTATCAGCCTTGTGAAGTCACTTCCCCTTATTGTAAAAACATTTACAGGTGCTCTTAAGAGCATGAAGGGCTCTGCAGGTGCGGTTTCACAGGAGCGCACAGCACGTGACCTTAACCTTAAGATAGTTATTGTTGCAATTATTATACTTGCATTCCTAATCTGGCTTATTCCTGCAATTCCCGTATCACTTCTTGGTGCATTCATTATTGTTATATTCGGCTTCTTCTTTGCAACCGTATCATCAAGAATGGTAGGTCTTGTTGGTAGCAGTAACAACCCTGTTTCAGGTATGGCTATCGCTACACTTCTTATTGCAACTCTTATCCTTAAAGTAACAGGTGCAGACGGTGTTGCAGGTATGTGCAGTGCTATTGCTATCGGTACAATTATCTGTATCGTTTCTGCTATTGCAGGCGACACATCACAGGACCTTAAGACTGGCTATATTCTCGGTGCTACACCTAAGAAACAGCAGACAGGTGAGCTTATTGGTGTTATTGCTTCTGCACTTGCTATCGGTGGCACGCTCTATCTCCTTGACAGTGCATGGGGCTTCGGTTCAGACGAGCTCGGTGCTCCTCAGGCAACTCTTATGAAGCTCATTGTTGAGGGTGTTATGGGTGGAGACCTTCCCTGGACACTTGTATTTATTGGTGTGTTTATTGCAATTGCCGTTGAAATTATTGGTATTCCCGTGCTTCCCTTTGCCATTGGCGTTTACCTTCCGGTACAGCTTAACGCTTGTATTATGGTGGGTGGTCTTATCCGTCTTGCAATGGATAAAATCAAGGGCAAAAAGGCAGAGCATAAGGAAGCGATTGTCAATGACGGTATTCTCTTCTGCTCAGGTATGATTGCAGGCGAGGGTCTTGTAGGTATTCTCCTTGCGTTACTTGCAGTGTTCGGTATCGACTCAGCACTCAATCTTTCAGAGAAAATTGGTATCCCCTCTGTGGTATCAGATTTAGGCGGTCTTGCTCTTTTTGCAATTATTATCCTTACTGTTCTTAAATTCACAATCTGGAAAAAGCGTGATAAAGCCAATGAAGAAAAATAAAGCTGAAGAGAATTTTCTTGAAAAAGTACCTGTCCGTAAAGCAGGGCTTGGTTGGTCACAGGATGACGATGGTATGGTTACCCTTGAAATGGAAAATAAGGGTATTGCCAACAGAATTGCGCAGAAACTTCTGAAAAAGCCGGAAATCAGCTATATTCACCTTGATGAAAACGGTAGCTTTGTATGGCCACTAATTGATGGTGAGCGCGATATATTTGAAATCGGCAAGCACGTTGAGGAACACTTCGGTGAAAAAGCAAACCCCTTATATGAGCGCTTGTCCCAGTATTTTAAGATACTTGAAAAATACGGATTCGTAGAATTCAGATAAAAGATTAACCTCTCGGTTTTGTTGAACCGAGAGGTCTTTTTTATAATAACCCTATCAGATAAGTGCTCTGTAAAGTTCTGCGATTTCTTCAACGCTTGTGTCCTTGGGGTTACCGGGACGGCAAGCATCTGCGAATGCGCTTTCTGCAAGGAACTGAACGTCCTCTTCCTTAAGAATACCCTTAAGGTCTGCAGGGATACCAACCTTTGCGCTGAGTGCAGCAACTGCATCAACTGCGGCTTTCCTTGCATCCTCAATCGACATAACATCTGTGCCTTCAACACCCATTGCCTTTGCGATATCGCGGTACTTTTCGCCTGTGCATTCAGCGTTGTATGCCATAATGGAGGGGAGAAGTATAGCGTTTGCAACACCGTGAGGTGTGTCGTAAAGTGCACCGAGACCATGTGCCATACTGTGAACGATACCCAGACCAACGTTTGAGAAGCCCTGACCTGCGATATACTGTGCAAGAGCCATACCTTCTCTACCCTCTGCAGTATTTTCACAAGCGCCGGGGAGATGCTTTGCAATAAGCTCGATTGCCTTGAGGTGGAACATATCTGTCATTTCCCAGGCACCTTTTGTGATGTAGCCTTCGATGGCGTGGGTGAGGGCATCCATACCTGTAGCGGCTGTGAGACCCTTGGGCATTGTAGCAGTCATATCCGGGTCAACAACTGCAACCTCGGGGATATCGTGAACATCAACACAAACGAATTTGCGCTTCTTTTCAACGTCGGTAATAACGTAGTTGATTGTAACTTCTGCGGCAGTACCTGCAGTTGTGGGAACAGCGATTGTAAATACTGCGTGGTTCTTTGTGGGAGCAACACCCTCAAGACTTCTTACGTCTGCAAACTCGGGGTTCTCGATAATGATACCGATAGCCTTTGCTGTGTCCATTGAGGAACCGCCACCGATAGCAACGATGCTGTCGGCACCACTCTTTTTGAATGCCTCAACACCGGCAAGAACGTTTTCAATTGTGGGATTAGCTTTGATTTCGCTGAAGATTTCATAAGCAAAGCCTGCTTTGTCAAGTAAGTCTGTAACCTTTGCAGAAACACCGAACTTGATAAGGTCCGGATCGGCGCAAACAAAAGCCTTTTTGAAGCCGCGGCTCTCAAGCTCGGGAACGATGTTCTCAATTGCGCCCTTTCCGTGATATGAGATAGTGTTTAAAACTATACGATTTGCCATTGGAATTACCTCCTTGAATTTAGGGCAGAGCCCTTTGTGGTTTATATTATATAACAAATCATTTGTGAAATCATTAACAATTCGAAAAAAATTATAAAAAACAGAAAATTCAGAAGGTTTTACAAATTTTTACCATAAAAACCTTGCACTTTTGCCATTGTTTTAGAGCTTCGGTAGTGGTATACTCTTAGAAAAGTAACAACTTTTATGATTATGTGCAGAAATGCTCTGAATATACAGGAGTAGATTATGGATATACCAAAAATACTTTTACAAAAAGCAGATGAAATCACAGAAAAGCTTAATGTGAAATACCCGGACATGGCGCCTTTCTTTAAGGGATGTTTTCTTAATACAATAGAAACTACCGTTACAAAGGCAGATGATGGCGGGTATTTTGTTATTACAGGAGATATTCCTGCAATGTGGCTTAGGGACAGTGCCGCACAGCTTACACACTACATAAGATATGCCAATGAGGATGAGGATTTAAAGGAAATCATCCGCAGCGTTATAGCCCGACAGGTTCAGCAGGTGTGCCTTGACCCATATGCAAATGCATTCAACATTGTTCCCAATAATGCAAGTCACAAGGACGAAACAGATTTTTACCACCCCCTTATATGGGAGCGTAAATATGAAATTGATTCACTTTGTGCGCCCCTTTACCTGGCCCATCAGTATTATCGCGAAACTCTTGATGATTCTATTTTCACCGAGGAATTCCACACAATGCTTCTCAAAATTGTGGAAGTGTTCAAAAATGAGCAGAACCACGCTGAGCATTCAAAGTATTTCTTTAACCGCAAGGATTGTCCTGTGACAGATACTCTCCCGATGGAGGGTAAGGGGAATCCTGTTTCTTATACAGGTATGACCTGGTCAGGCTTCAGACCATCCGACGACAGGTGTGTTTACGGTTATCTTGTGCCTGCCAATATGATGGCGGTCTGCGCTCTCAAAAAGGCGGCAGAAATGGCAAATGTGGGTTTTCAGGATACAAAGCTTGAAAGTGAGTGTCGTTCACTTGCTTTCGATATTGATGAGGGAATCAAGACTCACGGTATATATGATCATCCGAAGCTTGGCAGAATGTATGCCTATGAGGTTGACGGCAACGGTAATATGCGACTTATGGACGATGCCAACTCACCAAGTCTTATGGCGGCTCCTTATCTTGGTTATGCCGACAAAAGCGATGAATTGTACCGCAACACACGTAAATTTATCTTATCAATCGAAAATCCCTGGTACTTTGAGGGCTCGGTTGCCAAGGGTGTGGGAAGTCCCCATACAGGGCAGAACAAAATATGGCATATTGCCCTTTGTATGCAGGCACTCACAAGTGACAATGACGAGGAAATTAACGCCTGCCTTAAGATGATTGCAGACTCTCACGCAGGAACTTACCTTATGCACGAATCATTTAATAAAAATGATGACAAGGATTTTACAAGACCTTGGTTCGCCTGGGCAAACAGCCTGTTCGCAGAGCTGATGATAAGACTTGCAGAAAAAGAATAAGTTTCACTACAGGATATACTGAAATGGTATATCCTGTTTTTTCATAAAATAGTACTCTGACGGAGAATTGGTTTTAGATTATCCGTGATATATAATAAAATTACCTAAAAAATTTCAGGAGGTAAAAAAATGAAAAGAACATTGAGTTTAGTGCTTTCAATGGTAATGGTTCTCAGCATTTTAGCGAGCATGCCTATAGTTGCTAATGCTGATTATGTGAATTTTGGTACTGTTTGTACATATAATTCAGGCGAGACATTTACTATTAAAGCGGATTATGATGGTTGGTACTGTGTTGAGTCAGTTGACAACGACGGTGATCCATTCTTACGAGTGCTTGGTGCTAATGGCAGCGAGACAACATATGTTGAAGCCGATGACGAAACACATGAGTTTGTGTATACTGACTATCTCTATGCAGGTGACACAGTCTCATTTGATGTCGGCAACTGGGAGAGTTCTCAGATTAACGTATTAGTTACTCCTACCTATGATGTTGAGGTTGGTTGCTCATATACCGTTGCTTCAGGTTCCGAGTTCCATTTGGAGACAGATCATGCTTGCGGGTATTTTATTTATTCTGACGGTGAAAATGACCCTGAGCTTGTTCTCAGCTTCCCGGACGGAAGCGAAGTAACCTATGATGATGCAGATATTGAAAACGATGTTTACGATTTTGAGGCATATTTTGTGGCCGGCGAAATTGAGCATATCGGCGGATATGTTTATGACTGTGAGGATGACTATGCATATATAAATTTCACAGTAGCCTGTGCATGCAGCGATTCCGGTGATGAGGGTGAAGGTGAAACAGATACTTTTGAACCCGGTTACTATTATACAGTTCCCGCTTGCTCAGTTTTCACTTTTACAGCACAGGAAGAGGGTTACTATAATTTCTTCTCATTTGAAAATGATGGACTTGACCCCTATATTCTGTTTGAGGATTTGTTCGAAGAAGACGGCTATGTAATATATGAGGATGTTGACTTTGAATCAGGCGATTACGAATTTGATGCAACTGTTTACCTTTATGCCGGTGATGAAATAGGCTTTGGTATTGGTGAGATTGATGAGTCCGAGGATGTGGATATTACATTCGGTATTCAGTTCTTTTCTGATGACGATTATGACTGCGAATGTGAGAGCGATAAGGATTGTTGTTCCTGGTACGAAACAACTACACCTACCCATACATCAAGGGGTGAGGAATTCCTCGTTTGTGATTTTTGTCGTAAAGTAATTGATTTCAGGGATATTCCTATGCTCAAGCCCGCAACTCCCAAGGTGTCTTCAACCAACGCTATTAAGGGTATTCAGCTCAGCTGGAACAAGGTAAACGGTGCAGTTAAGTACAACGTTTACCGCAGAGGACAGGGACAGACAAACTTTACATATATCGGCACAACAACAGGTAATACATACCTTGATAAAAATGTTAAGAGCGGACAGTATTATTGCTATACAGTAAGAGCATTTAATGCTGACGGCGGTTACAGTGCTTATTTGAAAGCAAACACAAACACACGTAAGTTTATGGCAAC
>JAZNLJ010000043.1:0-3516 GCA_045579005.1 Acutalibacteraceae bacterium
CCTATGGCTAAGGCTCTTAACGATTATGCTCCCATCCAGAGCGGTATCATGAGCACAATCCACGCTTACACAGGTGACCAGATGATCCTTGACGGTCCTCACAGAAAGGGCGACATGAGAAGAGCACGTGCAGGCGCTGCAAACATCGTTCCCAACTCAACAGGTGCTGCAAAGGCTATCGGTCTTGTTATCCCTGAGCTCAACGGTAAGCTCATCGGTTCTGCACAGAGAGTTCCTGTTCCCACAGGCTCAACAACAATCCTTACAGCTGTTGTTAAGGGTGCAGACGTTACTAAGGAAGGCATCAATGCTGCTATGAAGGCTGCTGCTTCTGCAAGCTTCGGCTACAACACAGATGAAATCGTTTCTTCAGACGTTATCGGTATGACATACGGCCCACTCTTTGATGCTACACAGACAATGGTATCAAAGGTTGCTGACGACCTTTACGAGGTACAGGTTGTTTCTTGGTACGACAACGAGAACAGCTACACAAGCCAGATGGTTAGAACAATCAAGTACTTTGCAGAACTTGCTTAATCGATCATTTAACTAACACAAAACCGAGATTCACATTCCGTGAACCTTTTTTTTTTCGCTCTGTTTTATAAAATTCTATACGTTTGTCGTGTACACTTTATAGGTGACGGTAAAGTACGGTTCACTCATTATGTAATCCCCTCCAAGGGCAGATTTATAATCAACACCAAGAATCAGATCAGCCTCACCGCTTGCAAGAGAACCAAAACTTTCGTCGTACTGAGCACCGATAAAAACAGGTGTATAGCCAAGGTTATTGCAAATGGCGGTAACAAAGTCAACCTCTATCCCTTCAGCGTCACCCTCATCATCAAGATAAGAATAACCTTCCATACCCTCAGGGAATAAAACAAACAACGGATTGCCTACGGTATCGGTACTTTGATATTTATCTTTCCCCTTGTATGAATCGCTGATTCTTCTGAACGTACCGTTATCAGTCAATTCTTTTATAGCTGTATTGACTTGCCCACACAAATCAACAGACTCGCTACGGAAGCACAGAGAATACTGACTTTTATAAGCACAATCCTCTACGTATTTAAGGTCAAAGCTCGACAAAGCCTCTTCATCATACTCATCACATATAAGGTAATCATATTTACCGTTTTCAACAGCAACGGCACAATCAGTCAGAGTATATAACTCCTCAATATCATAGCCCTTTTCACGGCAGTATTCCTCGGCTGCAAGCAAAGACACGCTGCCGGAAACTGTTGCTGCAACAGGAGTTTTAATCACCTCTGTTACAGGTGTCTCCGTCGTACAGGCACTACTACAGAAAATTATGCTGACGCACAATAATAAACCACAAATTTTCTTCCACATATTTACTGAAAGAGCCGACTTTCCTTGTGAAAATCGGCTCTTTTCCCTTTTCAAATTTATTTTGTACCGAAGATTCTGTCACCGGCATCACCAAGACCCGGAACGATATAGCCGTGGTCATTAAGTTTTTCATCAAGTGAAGCCACAAAAATATCAACGTCGGGATGAGCCTCCTTAAGAGCATTAAGTCCCTCGGGAGCAGCAATGATACCAAGGAACTTTATGTGCTTGGGACCACGCTTTTTTATTTGTGAAATAGCATCAATTGCAGAACCACCTGTTGCAAGCATAGGATCCACAACGAAAACCTCACGTTCCTCAATATCAGCAGGTAACTTACAATAATATTCAACAGGCATAAGTGTGTCCGGGTCACGGTAAAGACCTATGTGACCGACCCTTGCAGAGGGCACAAGCGCCAGCATACCATCAACCATACCAAGACCTGCACGTAGAATGGGCACAACTGCAAGCTTTTTACCTGCAAGCACCTTTGCCTTTGTTGTGCAGATAGGTGTCTGAACCTCGACCTCTTCAAGCGGCAAATCCCTTGTAGCCTCATAGCAGATAAGTGTCGCAATCTCGGAAATAAGTGTTCTGAACTCTTTTGAGCCTGTTTCTACATCACGCAAAATCGAAAGCTTATGCTGAATAAGCGGATGATCCATTACTAAAATTTTACCCATAAAAACATCCCTTTCGGTTTATTACTTTGATTATAGAACTGATTTTACATATTGTCAACAGATTCCAACAGAGAAATAGCTTCACCAATCTCCCCAGCGAAATCATCTGTACCTGCTTCAATCGAACAGGTTTCACAACCTGCAACTTTAAGTGCATCAAGGAATTCCTTGTATATTGACTTTATTGCATCACTATCACTCTGCGATGGATAAATTCTCTTCACAGGCTCAGCAATGTGTGAATGACGAACAAGCCCCTTAAAGGATTTAATGCTATCAATACTATCCTCATTACCGTAAACGTGATACAAATCAGCAAGACCAAAAACATTATCAGCACCACTCATACAGGCGATTTCAATGCCTTCGGCAACAGTATAAAGCATTGTTGACTCGCAAAACCGCAACGGCTCAAGCACAATAATGCTACCTGCCTTTTTTGCTCTCGGAGCAGCATATTCACTTAAGAAAAAAGCTAATTGTTCTTTTGCTTTTTCAAGGGAATAGCCTTCAGGGAAGCTCCTTGCCTTGCCGCTACCAAGTACAACAGTTTTCACACCAAGAACTTTGGCTCTTTCAAAACCTCTGTCAAGGTAATCAACCAATTCATTATAATCAATATTATCACCAACAATGGGCATATCACCGGGAACGAAACCGTTTGCGGCATAGCAAGGCAAATTCAGACTGTCAAGCATTGCTTTGCCAATATTAAATTTATCATCATCGTAATTGGCAAGGCACCCAAAGCCTGTCTCGAAATAATCCACACCCGCTTCCTTTGCGGTTTTCATTGCCACAAAGTCATCAAGTCCTCTGCACACACCAAACTTCACATTATCTCACTCCTTGCATCTTTAATCATCTGCTCTGCATTGGCAAGCTGAATATCTGTAACCGTTCCACCGCCTGTAATCCGGGCAATCTCACTTTTTCTACCCTCCATATCAAGGGGTGTAACGCTCGTATAGGTTTTGCCGTCACGAGCAGCCTTTTCAATAAGGTAATGGTTGTCGGCATAAGCCATAAGCTGACCAAGGTGAGTAACGCACAAAACCTGCTTACCGCAGGAAACCTGCTTGAGCTTTGACGCTACCTTAAGTGCGGCACGACCGCTTACACCTGTATCAATTTCATCGAAAATCATTGTTTCGATTTTATCCTTATGTGCCATTATAGTTTTAAGTGCAAGCATTATACGTGAAAGCTCACCACCGCTTGCGATTTTCGTAAGTGCTTTGGGCTCTTCACCAACGTTGGCAGAAATGAGGAATTCCGCCACATCAATACCATTCTCACAAAGCGGAACCTCTTTAAAATCCACAACAAACTGAATATGCGGCATATCAAGATATTTTAATTCCTCACATACTTTAACAGAAAATTCCTTGGCTGTTTTCTTCCTCTTTGCAGATATTTCCTCCGCAAGCCCCAATGTTTTCTTCTCCCATAACTTTACTTC
>JAZNLJ010000044.1:0-2077 GCA_045579005.1 Acutalibacteraceae bacterium
CTCCTTGGCTCACAGAACGACATGGCTACGATCCGACTTAAGGATGTTGAGCGCGAGTTCAATTATCGCTTTGAGCACACTTTGGTGGTTGCTCTCGAAAGCGGCGAAAACGATGCTTTCATTGAAGTACCGAATATGCGCCTTGACCTTGATGCACTTGTTGAGGAGGATGTCAATCTCGCTCTTCCTACCAAGTACCTTTGCAACGATGATTGTAAGGGACTTTGCCCTCAGTGTGGCAAAAACCTTAACGAGACCCAATGTGATTGTAAAGCGCCTATTGATCCACGCTTTGAGGCACTTTTACAGCTTTTGGATTAGTTAATTATTTTTTTGATACTATATAGGAGGTAGTACTAATGGCAGTACCCAAGAGAAGAGTTTCTAAAGCAAGACGTGACAAGAGAAGATCCAACGTTTGGAAAATGGATGCAGCTGCACTCGTAAAGTGCCCTAACTGCGGTGAGTTCAAGAGACCCCACAGACTTTGCACAGCATGCGGCTACTACAACGGCAAGCAGGTTATCGCAGTAGACTAATCTGTAATAGTTGCAACTCGTATTTCAGAGGGCGGTGAGAGAAAAGTCTCCCCGCCCTGTTGGACTTTAATTCGGAAAGTGATCAGGGTAAAGCGTATCCGAGCCGATATTAAATGACGTGGTTTCGGTACTTTTGCCCGACTTGCCTTTTAGAGGCAGTAAAGGGGTGAGTGTTGTGTCTGTTATTGTAAAGGACGTTGTTGATGGTTCCTATAGTCAAAGGGTGGGTGTTTTGCCCGGTGACGAATTGGTTTCAGTGAATTCACACCATATTTTTGATGTGCTTGATTACCGCTTTTATATTCAGTCACGTAAGCTCACACTTACTGTTAAGCGTAACGGTGAGGAACTGAACTTCAACATCCGCAAGAGTGACGAATTTGCAGATATCGGCCTTGATTTTGAAACCTACCTTATGGATAAGCAGCATTCCTGCAAGAATAAGTGTGTTTTTTGCTTCGTTGATCAGATGCCCAAGGGTATGCGCAGCACTTTGTATTTCAAGGATGACGATGCGCGGATGTCATTTCTTTTCGGTAACTATATCACCCTGACAGGGCTCTGTGAACGCGAGGTTCAGCGTATTGTTGATATGCACATTTCACCTGTGAACATATCAGTTCACACAATGAATCCCCAACTGCGTGTTGAGATGATGAAGAACCCTTATGCAGGTGAGTCACTTAAGATTATTGACAGATTCGCAGAAAACGGCATTGAGATGAACACTCAGCTCGTACTTTGTCCAGGCATAAATGATGGTGAGGAACTTCGTTTTTCACTATCGGAATTGGCAAGGTATAAACCAAATATCAAAAGTATTGCCGCAGTCCCCGTGGGGCTTACAAAGTATCGCGACGGACTTTATCCTCTCAGGACTTACACCAAAGAGGAGGCAGCTGCGGTTATTGATATAATCGATGAGTTTAACGCTCATTATTCTTTTTTCAACGACGGTCAGATTTTAGCCTATGCATCCGATGAATTTTATCTTATAGCAGATCGTCCCTTGCCCACTGCAGATTATTACGGTGAATTTTCACAGCTTGATAACGGCGTGGGTATGTGTGCACTTCTTAAGGATGAGTTTAATAATGCACTTAATAATGCTGACGGCAGGGCAGTGAACCGCACGGTTACCGTTGCCACAGGCGATGCGGCATATAATTTGCTATGCGAGCTTTCCCGAATGGCAGAAGAAAAGTTCAGCGGATTAAAAGTAAATGTAATTAAAATTACAAATAAATTCTTCGGTGAAACCGTAACGGTTGCAGGACTTATTACCGGGCAGGATTATAAAGCACAGCTCAAAGGTAAGGCTCTGGGCGATGCTTTGCTGATTCCCCGTGTTTCTCTCCGCAATGAGGGGGATAGGTTCCTTGATGATGTTACCTTCGATGAGCTGAGAGAATTTTTGGGTGTAAACATTTATGCCGTACCCAACGACGGGTATGAGCTTTTGAATATGATAATTGACGGAGGTGTTTAATATGCCAAGACCTGTTGTTGCCATTGTTGGCAGACCTAACGTAGGTAAA
>JAZNLJ010000045.1:0-7853 GCA_045579005.1 Acutalibacteraceae bacterium
CTGTGCGATTGTGGGAATAACAGCTCCGTTAAGCATAAGACCAACTGTTCTCTGAGTTATAACATCAAAAAGAACTCTGTCAACATCAGTATTCTGAAGCTTTTCAATAAGGCTATCTATCTGAAGAGCAAGCTCCTTTAAGGATTTCTCTTCTGTATTTCTCACCTTTATAGGAAACGTTTCCCCTGTTTCTAAAATAACAGGCATTGCAATATCAATATGCTTTTTCAAAACAAGTGTTCCGCAAGATGAAGTGCAATTAAAATTAATATGAGAATTAAGAATAGGAGCAGCCTTCAAGCCTTCAACAAGAACACGCATCATTACTGTGTTAAAGGAAAGATGATAATCGCAACTGTCCTTTAGCTTATTGAATTCATCCCAGAGCTTCGTTATATCCGCTTCATAGTTGTAGCCACAAGTAGGATTATTCTGCTGTGCCTTTGTGAGAATATATCCTGAAATTCTGCCGCGAAGACCAAAACGACGAACCTCGTCGCATGGCTCAGGTTTATTCATTGCACCTCTTATAAATTCCTTGAAACCCATAATTATTTCTTCTCCGCACCAATTTTATTAAGAAGTGATACGCTGAGAATAATAACACCAACAACAAGGAAAATACCTACCATACCTGCAACAGAGCAAAGCGCTGCCTCTCCGATATTTTCTGTTGTAAATGCAAGTTTATCTGCCGATGCTTCGGCAACCTTCTGAGCAAGAATATTAAACATAATATTAACCTCCTTTAGACAAATACGCTTAGCCGAAGAAACTTAAAATCATACCACCGGCAATAACCGATGCAACCTGACCTGATACGTTAACGCCTGTTGCGTGCATAAGAAGGAAGTTCTGATTGTCCTCCTCAAGACCAAGCTTATGAACAACACGTGATGACATTGGGAATGCAGAGATACCTGCGGCACCAATCATAGGGTTGAACTTTTTGCCTTCAGGAAGGAAGATGTTGAGGAACTTTGCAAAAAGAACGCCACCTGCAGTATCGAAAATAAAAGCAACGAGACCAAGGCCAAGAATAAGCGCTGTTTCCCAAGTAAGGAAATCCTCTGCATTCATATTACGTGCAACTGTAATACCGAGAAGAATTGTGATAAGATTTGCAAGTACCTTCTGAGCTGTTTCTGAAAGTGAATCAAGAACGCCGCACTCTCTGACAAGGTTACCGAACATAAGGAAGCCTATAAGAACTGCTGACTGGGGTGATACAACACCTGCAATGATTGAAACAACAATGGGGAAGAGAATTCTTGTTCTCTTTGAAACTGCCTTACCCTCGTATTTCATACGAATCTTACGCTCTTTTTTTGTTGTAAGGAGCTTGATAACAGGTGGCTGAACGATGGGAACAAGTGCCATATATGAATATGCGGCAACGATGATCGCACCGATGTAGTTTGAGCCAAGCTCTGAAGCAACGAAGATAGATGTGGGACCATCTGCCGCACCGATAATAGCAATAGATGCTGCCTCGTTGATGGGGAAGAAAAGTGATGCAACACTGAGTGTAAAGAAAATACCAAACTGTGCAGCAGCACCGAAAATCATAAGTTTGGGGTTTGAAAGCAACGGACCGAAGTCAATCATTGCACCGATACCGATAAACAGGAGCAAGGGGAAAAGTTCGTTTGCAACACCGGCATTGTAAAGCACTTCAATAGCACCATGCTCCGAAATAACACCCTCTGTAAGTGCCAGAGGTAAGTTTACAAGAATTGTACCGAAGCCCATAGGGAGCAGGAGTGTGGGCTCCATATCCTTTGCAATTGCAAGGTAGATAAGTGTACCACCGATTGCCCACATAATGAGCATAGGGATAAGTTCTGTTGTGATATCCATCCCTGCGATTGCCTCAAAGATACTGAGAATCTTTGAACCTAAATCTGATAAGATTGCCATAATTTTCCTTCTTTCTTATTTTTTTACCCCCATCGTTTGACAACACATTTACCTTGTGTTACTATCTTACGGCGAGGTGAAAGGTATGAGCGATAACGGGCACAATTCAATCCGCGGCAAGTCACGTTTAAAAAATGCCGTTTTAATATCGCTTTTTACTGCACTTGTTGCAGTATGCTCGCTTATAACCATACCCTCCCATGTGCCTTTCACCTTACAAACTCTCGGTATATTCTGTGCACTTGCCGTTTTAGGCGGCAAGAACGGCACCATAACCATTCTTCTGTACACAGTCCTCGGTCTTGTGGGTGTGCCTGTTTTCTCAGGCTTTTCGGCAGGACCCGGTCACTTTCTAGGTGCCACCGGCGGATATATTATAGGCTTCGTTTTATGTGCTCTCGTTTATTGGCTTGTTACGAAAATCCTCGGTAACAACCGGAGAGCCACAATATCAGGCTTGTCCCTGGGGCTCATCACCTGTTATATCACGGGCACCTTGTGGTATGCCGTGGTTTACTTAGGTGAAATAAGTGTGAAATCACTTTCCTCTGCAATAATTGTTTGCATTGCACCCTTTATCATACCCGATATTATTAAATTGATTGTTGCAGTTCTTTTGTCTGAAAGAGTGCAATCAATAAATCACTGATTGAATCCGCCCTTTCGGGCGGATTATTTATTTAGTTTTCAACAATGCCTTCAAGGAAGTTTACTTCACGTACATTTGTATCTCTGTCAACACGGAAGGTCTTGATTTCGTGCTTTTTGATATCGTACCAGAAGCCGTTGTCAAAGAGCTTTGACATTACGTAGCCCTTTGAATCCTCAATGCCCTTTGTTTCATAAAGACGGATAATGAGGTCACCGCTGCCGTCCTCGCAACGCTTGAGTGCGGTAACAACCACGTTATCAAGATTGGTGTAGAGGAAAGTATCCTTCTGAGGAAGCTCACCCTTATGATAGCTTTCGGGAACTGCAACAACGTTATTGTTGAAGAAGTGTGCTTCCTTAACGATATCGCTGTTCTCTGCCTCACCGCTGTGGAGATAAATACCGTAAGAGAAGCGGTTAAGACCTTCATCGGTAAAATTGAAGTTTGCAGCAGGTCTGTCTGAATAGTGGTCTGCGAAGATTACGTTACGCAGAGCCGTAAGCCTTAACTCTGCACCGGGACAATCGTAGCTGTACTTTGAGTCACTCATAAGTGAAAGACCAACACGCTTGCCGTCTTTAGTCACGGTAAGATCTGCCCAGTTAAGTGCAGGCTCCTCCTCACCGTTGCAGGGGCGCTTGATGTAACCACAGGGAATTTCATAGGTGCTTACAGCATCCTTACCGCCTGTGGGGAATGCGAATTTGAGCATTGTGAAATCCTCTTGCCACATTGCCTTACACTCAACCCTAAGGGTTTTCTGTCCCTTAGCAAGAATGAAATCCTGAACCAGATATGAATCGTTGAATTTATGCTTTGTTCGGATTACAGAGCGAAGTGCACCTGTTTCCACACGCTGAATTTGGGCAAGTTCCATAAGCCCCTTTACATCGTGGAATTTAAACACCTTGTGTGCCCAGGTATCGGTTTTGTTGTCGTCGATAACCGTGGGAATAGCAAGAAAATTTTCCTCGGCAAGGTTTACACCTGTCGATTTATCAACAAGGCTCTTGATGTAGCCCGTCTGTGCATCAAACTCAACCGACATAAACTCATTTTCCATAAGGAAATTCTGTTCTGTGCTGATTTCCTTTTCTGCACGAACATCGTGGTCAACCTCCAACCAGAAAGTTGCATAGCCCATTGAGGGAACCTTTGCAACAAACAAGGTATCAAGGTGATTATCGTTCGAACGTGATGAACGAACATTCTGGAAAAGAACTTGATTACCCTCGCTGTCTGTAACAGCCTTAGAGGGGTGGTGAACTCTCACGGGGAGCTCTGCCTCATAAGAGTGGGGATTGAACACTACAACAGGCCTGGGGAAGCCGTTATCTGCACCTGTATGGTGTCGCTCCTCAAACACGGGGTCACTTACTCCCTCAATCCACGTATCAATTTCACGTGCAATTCTGAGAACCGCATTGTTATATTTTTCAGAAGCGATATTAAGTGCGTAGCCTTCAGATTCTTTAACATCTTCATAAGCCTCCATAATGGAGCAACCACACATAATATCGTGAAACTGATTGAAGCAAACCTTCTGCCAAGCACTCTCAAACTCCTTTGTGCCCGGTTTTGACTCGGAAACAATTGACGATATTGTATCCCACTTTTCGGCAGCAGCAAGAATATTTTCTGCCTTGCGGTTAAGTGCCTTAACAAGTGATGTTGCACTGTAGCAACCACTTGCATGATGCTGGAACTCATCATTCCACGAGGGTAAATCAATAAGCTCATTGAGAACATCCTCAAAATAGCCCTCGGGTGAAGAAAATTCAAGGTCGTTGAAGCCTTCACGTTCAAGATTTGCCTTAAGGTACTCAATATCACCCCTTGTAGGTCCGCCACCGTGGTTACCCACACCGTAAAACATCATCATACCGTGACCTGTTTCCTCTGCACGGTCATTGAGAATGTTAAGCTTGCGGTCAATATCCTCTTTACCGTGAGCGGTGTAGCCCGTGGGTGTTCTGTAAGTAAGAACACGTGATCCGTCGGGCGAATCCCACCAGAAGAGGTTTTCGGGGATTTCAGAATTCTCTGAAATATCGGGGCGTTGGAAAACGTAGTTTGTCATACCGCCCTTATTAAGAAGCTGAGGCATCATCGCATTGTGACCGAAGGAGTCAACGTTATAGCCTGTTTTACAGGTGATACCAAATTTTTCATAGTAATAAAGCTGACTGTAAAGTGCCTGACGAGCAAAACTTTCACCTGAGGGCATATTGCAGTCCGGCTGTACCCACCAACCGTTAATTGGCACCCATCTGCCCTTTTTCACCATTGTGCGGATTTCCTCGAACATCTGAGGGTCAATATCCTCAACCCATTTGTAATATGCTGCAGATGAGCAGGTGAAAACGAAGTCGTTATATTCTTTTAATCTGTCGAGAGCACTACGGAAGGTCTGAAGAACCTCACCGCATCCCTCCTGCCAACGCCAGAGCCAGATAGGGTCAAGGTGGGCATTGCCGATAAGCTTAATTGTTTTATCCATTATTCATTGCCCTCCTCAATAAGTTTAAAGTATCTGCCTAACCAATAGGCAAAGGTGTAGGGATAACAACTCTCTACACAAGAAACTCCGCCTGAGTCCTCTGTTTTGAATTCAAGTGGGTTTCTGTCATATTTTGCAATAAAGCGCTCGTCGTTGGGAAGCAGAGCCGAAGTTTCTTTGTAACCTCCCATAAGCTCCTTCTTGGGGATATCGCGACGATTGTGAATTGAAACGCCTGCCGCAAGTCTTGACACGCTGAAACGGTAGAACCATGTTCTTATTCTGTCTGCATCAGGCTTTGCATTGTCAGGGTCACTGAGGAAATAAAGAAAATCATATCCACAATTATATTCAGGAGCAAGCGTATATCGCCACGTTCTGAAAGCCTCGCGGAACATTTCCTTACGCTCTGCATCGGGCTCAAGTGTGATGAGGCCGAAGAGTGAAGCACAGGCAAGCATATGGTCGCCGTACATCATTTCCTCCCTATCCTCAACACCGCCAACGATACTCATATGGTGGAAACGATTACGGTGCTCAATTGTCAGCTTATCATAGCCAAGGTCAATAAGCTTGTCGTAGGTTTCCTGCCAGATACCGCTTTCGCCTGTCAGGTGCATACACACCCTCAGATACATAAGCATCTGACCTGCGTTAAGGCAGGCATCTGCCCAACCCATTGCAGTTTCAAAGTATTCCTTGTTCCACTTTGCCCATGTTGTGTATTTGCCGTCTGCCTCACGCAGAGCAAAATTGTTGTCAATGATGTGCTTTGTTGTATTCCTTGCGGCAGTTTTGAGAAGGTCGTCAAACTCGGGATCCTCTCTGCCGAGGAATTCGTGAGCAACAAGAAGGTGGAGATAGTGGTGAGTAATTTCATCACTGCTTGTGTCACCCTTATAGGTGATGTCAGTATCCTCAAAGCCTTCTTCTATGTAAAATTTCTTCAATCTCTCGGGGATGGGAGCATCTGCCTTAACCTCAAGACCTACCACACCGCGGTTGCGGGCATCGGTTGTATTGAGACAAACTGCGGTTGCTCCGTTTTTCTTGTAGAAAAGCCCATCATCCGGTACAGGCTCACTGCTTGTAAGATAGGTCCTTGCAACGAAGCCATCACCTCGGCCTGCAATATACATAAGCAAAAGGTTTGCTTCACTTGCACGGAAAGCAACGCGACGTGCTTCCATAGTTTCCTCGTCGAAGTCACCCTTTTCACGCTTGAGTGTAGCATAACGGAAGATTTCGCCCATTGCGAAGCAGGATGAGAAGCTACCGTCGTTATCGCTGTGACCGTAAGGAAGGATTGATTTAAGATTGCCTGCCTCTGAAAGATGCTTCTGGCTTACCATACCGTGACGTTGAACGTAGGTAAGTGTTTCGTCAAGTAGTCTGTACGCCTTTTCTTCCATTGACATTTTAACCATTGCAATATGTGTTGCACCGTTATCTGTCAGCACCCACACACCGTCACCGCCATCAGGAACAATTGCAGAAACGTGGTTGTCAAGCAAATCACGGTGAGCACTCATATACATAACCTTGTCAGTGAGACAATCCGCATTGGGATCGTAACGGGTTACACCACCGTCTGAGCCGTACCACATTACACCGTCGGGACCCTCACAGTAACAAGTGTAGTCCTTCTTGCGCTGAGGCAGAGGGTAATGAAAATCCGAAAGGTCAGGTTTCTTTGCCTTAACCTCAAGAAGTGACTTTGGAACCTCAATATCATACTTCTTGAAATGGCTTACAACCTTGGTCAATCGGGGATAAAGTTTAATCGGTTGAGTCATAGCCTTATCTCCTTTATTAGAGTCTATCTTGAATATAAACCCAAATTTATACATTTTATATTGTAACAAAAACACCGTCAAACTTCAACCAAATATTGAATATTTTTAACAGAAATGAAAAAATTTAATTTTTGTGTTGGAATATTCTGAATAAAGTGGTATAATACTTTTATCTTCGGGCAATTTTTACCCGGGAGAAAAGATTTTATAAAGGTTGAGAAGGTCTTGCAAACCGGCAAGACGCTGCTTCTTCCATCTTTATTGTCTTATTGTTTATCATCACAAAAAAGAGAAATTTTTTACAGCGACAGAGAAGGTTTTGCAAGCCGGCAAGACGCTGCTTCTGTCGGAAAGGACAATGACAATGAACACAACAGCTTTCGAAAAGTACGAATCAGAGGTGCGCTCATATTGCCGTAATTTCCCGGCAGTTTTCACCAAGGCAAAGGACTCAATCATCTACGCCGAGGACGGTAAGGAGTACATTGATTTCTTCTGTGGCGCAGGTGCACTCAACTACGGGCACAACAACGACTACATCAAAAAACAGATTATCAGCTATCTCGAGAGTGACGGTATCATTCACTCACTTGATATGTTCACCGCCGCAAAGCGAGATTTCATAGAATTTTTTGAATCTGAGATTCTGGAGCCCCGCGGCTTCAACTACAAAATCCAGTTTCCCGGCCCAACAGGTACAAATGCCGTGGAAGCCGCATTGAAGCTTGCACGTAAAGTTAAGAAGAGAAACAATATCTTCGCATTCATGGGTGCATTCCACGGTATGACGCTCGGCTCACTCTCAATGACAACTGACCGTGATTCACGTCAGGGTGCAGGTGTTTGTCTCACAGACGTAACACATATCCCCACACCTTATATGTTCCCTGTTTTTGACGTTTTAGAGTATATGCAGACTCTTATTGACGATGACCACTCAGGTGTATCTAAGCCTGCTGCAGTATTTATCGAGCCTGTTCAGGCA
>JAZNLJ010000046.1:0-23265 GCA_045579005.1 Acutalibacteraceae bacterium
CTACCTCTACGTGCTTTACCTTTGCATTTGCAGGCACCATCACGTATTTCTGAGGATTCTTTTCGTAGGCTTTAAGACCGTTATCCACTCTGTCAGAAACCTCTGCAAGACTTCTTGAGTGAGAAACTCTTGTTGTGAGGCGAAGAAGAACAGGTGTGTCGAATCTTTCTGACAAATCGAATGCAAGCTTTGAATACTTAAGGCACTCATCAGAATCTGCAGGCTCAAGCATCATAATTTTGGAAGCCTGTGCGTAGTGACGGCTGTCCTGCTCATTCTGTGATGAATGCATACCGGGATCATCAGCAACAACGATTACCATACCTGCATTTACACCTGTGTATGAAGATGTGAAAAGAGGGTCTGCCGCAACGTTAAGACCAACGTGCTTCATAGCACAGAATGAACGTGCACCTGCAACTGCAGCACCAAAAGCGACCTCACATGCAACCTTTTCGTTAGGTGCCCATTCGCTTGTGATTTCATCGTATTTTGAGATACATTCGGTAACCTCTGTACTGGGTGTACCGGGATAGCTCGATGCAACTCTGCAGCCCGCTTCATAGAGACCGCGCGCTACTGCATCATTACCCAATAAAAGTTCTTTCATATCATTAACCTCTTATAATTATTTTTTGATTTCGTTCTGTGATGCAACAAGACTTTCGCCGCAGTAAATTTCACGAAGCTTCGGCTTTTCAATCTTGCCCGTGGGATTACGGGGAACATCTGCAAGAATAATCTTTCGGGGGCGCTTATATCGGGGAAGGTCATAGCAGAAGTCGTTCACGTCGTCCTCTGTCAGAGTGCAGCCCTCTTTTACCTCGATAATTGCTGCCGCAATTTCACCAAGACGTGCATCAGGAAGACCGATAACCGCAACGTCCTTAACAGCATCGTGTTTTCGGATGAAGTCCTCAATCTGCACAGGGTAAAGGTTTTCACCACCGCTGATAATAACGTCCTTTTTACGGTCAACAAGATAAATGAAGCCGTCCGCATCTTCCTGTGCCATATCACCTGTAAAGAGCCAACCATCGCGAAGCACGTCATTAGTTGCCTTTTCATCCTTATAGTAGCAAATCATAACACCCGGTCCCTTGACTGCAAGCTCGCCAACCTCACCGCGTGAAACAGTTTCACCGTGCTCATCAACGATTTTAACCTCCCAGCCATATCCTGCCTTACCGATTGCACCAACCTTGTGAACGTTTTCAACGCCAAGGTGCACACAACCGGGTCCGATAGACTCACTGAGACCATAGTTTGTGTCATATTTATGATGAGGGAAAACCTTGAGCCAACGCTTGATAAGGCTTGGCGGTACAGGCTGTGCACCGATGTGCATAAGTCTCCACTGTGCCAATTCATATTCACTCAAATCAATCTCACCGCTGTCGATAGCATCAAGTATATCCTGTGCCCACGGAACAAGAAGCCACACGATTGTGCACTTTTCACGGCTTGCTGACTCGATAATCCACTTGGGCTTTGTACCTTTGAGAATTACAGCCTTACTGCCTGCAACAAGAGAGCCGAACCAATGCATTTTTGCACCTGTATGGTAAAGGGGCGGAATGCAAAGGAACACGTCATCTCTGCCTTGAGAATGGTGTGCCTGCTCGGTTTTTGCAGCATGAACGAGGCTTCTGTGAGCGTGAAGAATTGCTTTAGGGAAGCCGGTTGTGCCTGAAGAGAAATATACTGCCGCTTCATCATCGTCCGCAATCTGAATTGCAGGATCGTGTGATGAGCAATAGGTAACGAGTCTGTCATAGCTCTCCGCAAAGGTAGGGCAATCCTCACCAACGTAGAAATTGTATTTTATATCAGGTATTCTGTCACAGATTTCCTCAACACGGCCTGTGAATTCAGGTCCGAAAACAAGCACAGAGCTGTCGGAAAGCTTAAGACAGTATTTGATTTCTTCTGCAGTGTAACGGTAGTTGAGCGGTACTGCAAGAGCACCTGTTTTGAGAATTCCAAAATAAACAGGCAACCACTCAATACTATTCATAAGAAGGATAGCAACTCTGTCGCCCTTCTTCACACCTCTTGAAAGAAGCAGGTTCGCAAAACGATTTGCACGCTTATCAAACTCACCCCAAGTAAGCTGTGTGCGACCTGCATTTGAGGGATTAGGCTGAATAAGCTCATATTCACGCCATGTTTTACGGCTTTTTTCCTGAATCTCAGGGTTGATTTCAACAAGCGCAACCTCATCCTTATAATTCTTCGCGTTATGTACCAAAAATTCTGTAATTGGCATAACAAACACCCTTTACTAACTTATTTTACAAAAAAATATACCCGACCCTTGATGCCAAAGGACGAGCATAACCCGTGTTACCACCTTTATTCGCACATTGCTCACGCAATGCACCTTAAAGAGTATAAAACTCAAACGCTTTAACGGGCGCACCCGTCACAGCCTACAAGGCAACCCCTTCGGTGTGAGGCTCAAAGATGTATTCACAAAATTCTGCGCACGCGCCTCTCACCAAACGGCAACTCTCTTATTTTGCAGAAAAATGCTACTTGTTCTCATCATAGCCTGTCAAATATAAAAATCTTATGGATTATAGCACAAACAGACGAACAATGTCAATATATTAAAGTATTAAGATATTGAAAAATATCAAACTCTTCCGTAGGCGTGCCGTTTTTCAGGTACAGCGGATGGTGAGGATGACCTTTAACGGAACGTTTACCCACAGTAAACCATTGTGCATCATACTCATTTCCGATTTCTACCATATCCGCGACGCATTTAAGAAGGTAAGACCTTTTTTCAATTATGGTGCCCCATGCCGCCCATACGGCAGGTCTGTTGCCCTCTCCGTAGGATTCCATTACGTAGCGGAAGGCTTTCATATTTTCATTATGTAAAAATTCATTGAACTCACAATCCATATCTTTAGGATTGGTAGCTCTCTGAGCATATACGTTAAACATAATAAAGCTGTCATAACCATTAAAATCTGCAGTACGCTCAACGGACTTAAGTGTATTATCAAGGTCATCGGGCTTCGCTGTTGAAGGGTTTATACCAATGCATATCAAAGGATTGACACCCTTTGTACCTAAAATATAACGATACTCAGTATATGCATTGGGAACATAAAGCCACTTCCTCCTGTCATATTCAAAAGAGCCTTCCTTCTCCCCCGCAAGAGCATCCGAAAAAGAAAGAATTTCCATTTCATTTGTTTCGCATTTTGGTATATGCATAAAATCACCTTCAGGTTATGTTTTTATGATTTTACATTATACTATAAATGTGGGACTCTTTCAATTGTTATTCTTGACTTTTATATTATAACTCTTATATAATTGTGGTGTTATATAATTTTCTCGAAGGAGAGATTTCTATGTTCCATTCAATGAAAATTGCAGGTCTTGACAGACAGCTTCCACTTTGTCCTCTTAATGACAAGCTTCAGATTGGTGCTTTCGTTATGTTTGGTGATGCAGAGCTTACTGTTGCCTGTGCCGAAGAGCTCCTCAAAAAGGCTCCCGAATTTGATTACATAATCACCGCTGAGGCTAAAGGTATTCCCCTTGCACATGAAATGTCACGCCAGAGCGGTAAGAAATATTTTGTTGCCCGCAAAAAGCCAAAGCTTTATATGACAGGCGTTTTTGACGTTGTTGTGAACTCCATCACAACAGAGGGTGAACAACACCTTTATCTCGACACAGCCGAAGCAGAGCAGATGAAGGGCAAAAAGGTTATCATTGTTGACGACGTTATTTCAACAGGCGAATCACTCAAAGCAGTTGAAAAGCTTATTAAAATGGCAGAGGTTGACTACGTAGGCTCACTTACAGTTCTTGCAGAGGGTGAGGCTGCTGATCGTGATGATATTATCTATCTCGAAAGGCTTCCCCTTTTTGACAACGAAGGAAACGTATTATAATGGCAGGTATTTTATATGTTGTGGGTACCCCAATCGGCAATTTAGGCGACTTTTCACCACGTGCTGTTCAGGTATTGAATGACTGTGATTTTATTGCAGCCGAGGATACCCGTGTCACCATAAAACTTTTAAACCATTTCGGCATCAAAAAGCCCATGATAAGCTACTACGAGCACAATCGCAACGAGCGTGGCGGTATCATAATTGAGCGTTTGCTGAATGGCGAAAGTTGTGCACTTGTTTCTGATGCAGGTATGCCCATTATTTCCGACCCCGGCGAAGACCTCACACTTCGCTGCCACCAGAACGGCATCAAGGTTTGTGCAGTTCCCGGTCCCTGTGCTTTTGTTACCGCACTCGCAATATCAGGTATGCCGTCGGGCAGATTTACCTTTGAAGGCTTTCTGACAGTAACCAAGCAGAACAGACGTCGTCATCTTGAAGAGCTTGTAGAAGAAAAGCGTACAATGATTTTTTACGAAGCACCTCACAAGCTCCCTGCCACACTTAAGGATATGGCGGAGTATTTCGGCAATCGTAATATCGCACTTGTTAAAGAACTTACCAAGATTTATGAGAATGTTGAACGCACTACACTCTTTGAGGCGGCAGAGAAATATTCTCAAATTGCTCCAAAAGGTGAATTTGTGCTTATAGTTGAAGGCAAGCCTGAAGATGAGACAGAAGAAATCACCCTTGAGGTCGCTACAAAAATGGCTTTTGAGTTAGTAAACAGCGGTGCATCCAAGAACGAAGCTGCCAAGGAAACAGCAAAAAAAACAGGTCTTAAAAAGAGTGACATATACAAATCATTACAGAACGGAGATTGATTATGCTTTTTGGCGTTCAATGGTATTACTGGTTGATACTTGCAGCAGCAATCATCCTTGCAATATTTGCATGGATTAAGGCAATGGGTGCTTCAAGAGCACATCGCGAAAGGCTGAAAAAAGAAGCGGCTATCTGGAAAAGAGATTATGACCTCAGGCAAAATTTTTCGGTACTTACAGAGGACAAAATCAAGGAAACTGAAGAAACAGAGCTTCTTCACGGTGTTGCAATGAATATACAGATTATGTTGGAAAAGCAACGGGATATGAGCGAGGCCTTCAATGAAATGCCTGAGGAAAAGAAATT
The DNA here is from genome assembly GCA_045579005.1 of Acutalibacteraceae bacterium. Taxonomy (GTDB): domain Bacteria; phylum Bacillota; class Clostridia; order Oscillospirales; family Acutalibacteraceae; genus DTU089. The sequence goes on from JAZNLJ010000046.1 coordinate 5,058, forward strand.
CATTTACGCTCTCGAATACTTCGATGAAGATGTAAAAACAAGTCTTTCAACATTCTTCAAAAACAATGGTGCTCCCCTTGTACCTGTTATCCCAAATGCGATTAAAGCAATCAGTGCTCAGAAGTACATTCCCTTTATTGAAGCTGTTTATGATATGTACGACGAAAACAGCGAGGTTTCCATTAACTATAATATCGTGGAGAAAACTGACGTACAGTTTGCAGAGGCTTATGATTCCGCAGAGCTTTGCAGGCTTTGTGCAAAGTATATAGTCAATAACAAAGAGATATTTTTAAACTAAAGGAGTTTTGAATATGGCAGCCACATTCCATCTTTCCGCATTTGCTGATGAAGCAGGCAACGGAATTCTCGAACAGATCGATGCCCTCAAGGCACATAAAATGACACACATTGAGCCCCGCGGTCTTGACCATGGTAACATATCACTTTACACCATTGAACAGGCAAAGGAGCTAAAGAAAATCCTTGACGACAACGGCATCGGTGTTTCTGCAATAGGTTCACACTACGGTAAAATTGAAATCACGGATGATTTCGCACCCCACTTTGAAGATTTCAAGAATTGTGTTGAGGTTGCAAACATCCTAGGTACACAGCGTATCAGAATGTTCAGCTTCTTTTTCACAAAGGGTCAGAGCCTTACAGAATACCGCGATGAAGTTTTTGAAAGACTGGATAAAATGTGCACATACTCGTTAGAGCACGGTATATGGTGCTGTCACGAAAACGAGAAGGACATCTATGGCGATATTGCTGACCGTTGCCTTGAGATTTATAAGGAATTTGACGGTAAAATCAAGGGCATTTTTGACCCTTCTAACTTTATTCAGTGCGGCCAGGAGATTTTACCCGCTTATGAGATGCTTAAGGATTACATCGACTATTTCCACGTAAAGGACTGTTTGTTTGAAGGTGGCAAGGTTCGTCCCGCGGGTCTTGGTGATGGTCACATAGTTGAACTCCTTGAACGCTTTCACAAGGATAAAGATGGTGACCACTTCCTTACACTTGAACCTCATCTTAAAGTATTTGAGGGTCTCAAGGACCTTGAGGGCGAAGGTGGTACTGCAGATCAATTGAAGGACGATTACACCTATCCCACCAATCGTGCAGCATTTGATGCGGCTGCAGATGCACTTGACGTTTGCCTTACCCAAGCGAATTTAAATAACTTTACTTTCAGAAAATAAAGGAGCAAGAAAAATGTATAATCATGAAAATCTTAAAGGCCGTGTAGCAGTTATTACAGGCGGTGGCGGAGTTCTCTGCGGTGGCTTTGCAAAGGACCTTGCGCGCCAGGGTATGAAAGTCGCTATCCTTGACTTAAGACTTGACGCAGCTGAAAAGGTTGCCGAAGAAATCATGGCGGAAGGCTTTGAGGCAAAAGGCTTTGCTTGTAACGTTCTTGAAAAGGACAGCATGGAAAAAGCTCGTCAGGAAATACTTGAGGCTTACGGCACCTGCGATATTCTGATAAATGGTGCAGGCGGCAACCACCCTAGCGGTAACACCACAAAAGAGAAATTTCAGATGTGCGACCTTGATACAACTGAAGTCGTTAAAACATTCTTTGACCTTGACTCGAAGGGTATTGAATTTGTATTCAATCTTAATTTCCTTGGCACACTTATCCCCACACAGGTTTTTGCTAAGGATATGATCGGCAAACCATACGCAACTATTATCAACATTTCATCAATGAATTCATACAAACCCCTCACAAAAATCCCCGCATATTCTGCGGCTAAAGCTGCTATTTCAAACTTCACTCAGTTTATGGCTGTCCATTTCTCAGAGGTTGGTCTCAGAGTGAATGCAATTGCACCGGGCTTCTTCTCAACTAACCAGAACAAGGCATTGCTTTATAACGAAGATGGTTCACTTACTCCCCGTAGTGAGAAAATTCTTGGTCACACACCCCTTGGCAGATTCGGTGTGCCCGAAGACCTTACAGGCTCACTCCTCTTTCTTGCAGATGAGAGTTATTCAAGATTTGTAACAGGCGTGATTATTCCGGTTGACGGTGGCTTTTCTGCATATTCAGGTGTCTGATTATTACTAACATACCAACAAAAGACCCGAATCCGTATAAATGGATTCGGGTTTATCTTTTTATCTAAATTTAATTTGTGCACCGCAAAACTCGCAATGGCAATGTCCCTGATTCATTGTGCTTTCATCAATGAAAAAGTTTTTTCCGCAAGCGGCACAACCCACCTCGTATTTTTTGCCCGTTGGCTTGTGAGGTTGTGCAGGCTCATCCTGTTGTGTATTCTGTATTGCATCAAGCTGTATTTCCTTTTTTCCATACGCATAATCACGACACTCCTTAACATAGGGGTCATAATCCTTCTCAACACCGAAAACAGCACATTCCTCTGCATAACAGTACTGACAAATCTTGTCACGACCAAGTGCCAGATACTTTTCACAAGCTGCGATCTTTGCTTTGGTATAAGCAATAGTTTCCTGTACTTCGGCAATTGAATGCTTATAGTTATTAATATCACCCTGATATACGTTTTTATTGTTCTGAAGATATGCTGCGACATTTTCAAGGTTGCTTTCCGCATATGCTATTGCCTGCTTGTATTTCTTCATACTGCCCTTTGGCGAGAGTAGCTTGGCAACAATAAACACAACAAGGAAAATAATGAGGAAGATTAACACAATTTCATTTTCTGTGTTTATAAAAGCAATCAATGAGAGCACGCTTATAAACAATGCTGTCAGCCATACAAGAAGAGTAACCTGTTTCTTCAAAAGAAGCTTCTGACTGTTTTCAAGAGTCTTCCGATGCGCCTGAACACTTTCCCTATCAAGCTTTTCCTGATAATTATAGTTCTGGTCACGAGTCACAATAGATTCACCAATACCTTTAATGCTGGCTTCCAGCGAATTGATGTAATCCTTTTGCTTTTTGATATTTTCGTTAACCGCCTCATACTCTTTTACAGTATTATTTTCTGCAATCTTACGACAATAGGAAATGTACTTATTCTCAATATCCTCGGCGTTTTTATCATCTGCCAGCTGCTTAGCATATTTAAACCAAGTGGTAAGCACCTTACTGTCAGATGGAACTATTGTAAGGTTTTTGGTTTTACATAAAACCATACCCCACCATCCCATATATTCATCGGGATAATTCTTGGTGAGTTGTTCAAAGACCTCTTGTGCAGCAGTAAAGTTATCTAATTTCAGATAAACATTACCATTCTTTACAAGCTTTTCTCTGGGTTCAACTCCATTTATGTAAGTTACTGCACCTCTTTCGGGCTGTGGTTTTTTGTTTTTGCGAAGACAGCGCTCGATACCATCAGTAAGGTCTTGCATAAAGCCGATTTTGTTCATATCCTGAGACTGGAAATTAGCAAGCTCAGCCGGTAATTCATATGGAGAGAAATCACGGTACGCAGGAATAATAACCTTATCGGTTCCGTTTGCCATTTTGAGGAAACGGCTCCACTCATTACGAACCCATACCGCCTGGAAATGCTCGGGCTTTGTACCGAGAACGACCATAACCTTAGCACTATTGAGTGCCGCATAAATTATAGGCTCATACTCAGAACCCAGCTTACTTTCAAGGGTCTTGCGAGCAAAGAAAACTTTATAGTTACTCTTCTGAAGCTGATAATACAAATCCTGTGCATAGATACTATCCTGTGTACGCGAACCATCCTCGGCACTCTCTTTATAACAAATAAAGATGTCGTAGGGTGGCTCTTTTCTTGAGATTTCGAGAATACGTGCCTGTATATCATTGATTTTTTTTGCCGCATCAATAATAATGGACTTCGCTTCGGCATCAGCGTACTCAATAGCGGCAAGATAATCCGGATCAGTAAGAATAGACTCCGCTTGTGTTCTATGACAGGTAGGTAAATACTCCCCTGTGTTAGGGTCGGCAACATATTCTATGCCGTACTTACTGAGCACAAGTCCCCAATGTGCTTCTGCATCGAAGTTATCTTCCCTCAGAATTTCCTCATAATTGAGAACAGCCTTATCGAACTCATTGTTCTGTCTCAAAAAAACTGCTCGATTGTACAAATTACCTTTTCGGTCAAGTTCCTTGGGTATAGTTATGGTTGAACCGCAATATTGACAAACGCCAATGGAACTTTCGGGGACAATGTCAAGATCTCCACCGCAAATTGTACATTTTAATACTGCCAATTCTCTCTCCTCCTATAAAACTATATATGTATATAGAATATCATTTACACTATAGATTGTCAATAAATAAAACCCCTTATTTCGACAAAAAACTCTGCACCTTTTTCAAGGCACAGAGTCTTTTAAAATTCATTTTTATTATGATTATTCGGCTTTGGATGCCTCAATTTCTTCTTTAATCTTGTTGTTTTCGATAATTTCCTGCTGAAGCTTTTTCTGTTTTTTATTGTAAACCAGATATGCAACTATACCAACTACAACAAGAACTGCGGCAACAATAGCGAGAGTTACAGTTGAATTATCCTCAACGTTGATTTTAACGCTGTCATAATTCATGTAGTAACAACCATCGAAAGCATTATCTGCATAATCAGTAAGGTTGCTGTGAACAACAAACTCTACAAGACTGTCACAGGATGCGAAGCAATGGTCACCGAGGTCACCAGCACTTTCGGGCATTGAAACCTTCTTAATTGCATCACAATCAAAGAAAGCCTCCGCACCGATATTGGCAAACTTATCGTGGAATGTAATCTCTGTAAGAGAATCACAGTTATAGAATGCTTTATCAGCAATGTTTACGATTTCAGCGGGAACTGCATAAGCACCACTCTTACCCGCAGGGTAAAGTGCAATTATATTGAATTCTCCTTCATCATTTGCTACAAGAAGAACACCTTCAAGTGACTTATATGTCTTGTTTTCAGCAACAACACCGATACCCTGAAGTGCTTTACATCCGTAGAATGAAAGAGGATCAATTTCTGTTACTGTTGCAGGAAGCTCAATTGAGCCGAGAGCCTTGCAACCGCTGAATGCATACTTTTCAATTTTTTCCACGTTACTAAGTGAAATCTTGTTGAGTGATTCGCAGTTTGCAAAAGCATCTGTAGAAATAACCTTAACTGCCTCAGGAATTACAATCTCTGTCAAAGCCTCACAGCCATAGAATACAGCTGTGTTAATAGCATCAATATTCTTGGGAAGTGTAACCTTTGCAAGCACTTTACAATCCTTGAAGGCACCGATTCCTATATTTGTAACAGAATCCGGAACAACGATTTCAAGAATACCTGCACCCTCAAATGCATTTTTACCAATATTAACAAGTGTTGCAGGAAGTGTAACTGCTTTAACTGCTACGTTCTTTACAGCACCATCTGCAATAGAAGTTGTACCCTCTGCTACAACAACATCAGCAACTGCGCCCTTAACCTTATAAACCACAGGGCCTGCATACACAACGCCATTCTGCGCTGCGAACCAGGCTGTGCCATCGAGAGCGTTGGCTTCAACATTCACGAGCGTTGCGGGGAATGTGATTGTTGCAACATTCTTTGCCAGGTCGAACGAACCATCAACGAGGTACTTTGTGCCTTCTGCAACTGCAACAGTTGTCACACCTGCACCAACCATAATGAGGTGGTCACCATCTGCACAATATACTACGTTATCAACTGCTTTAATATTTTTATTATCTTTATCTACGGTAATTGTTGCAAGAGCTGCACAACCGCTGAAGGATTTTGCGGTGATATCTTTAACTGATGCACCAAGATTGATTGACTTAAGAGCCGCACAATCTTTAAATGCATCCACACCGATCTTCTCAACATTTTTGCCGAGAACAACCTTAGCAAGTGCCTTATTACCTGCAAATGCTTCTGCAGCGATTTCAGCGACACCGTCGCCAACTGCAACAGACTTGAGTCCTGTGTTCTTGAATGCAGCGTTAGCAACTGTGTAAACAGATACAGGAAGTGCAACGTCAGCAAGAGAAGCACAACCCTCAAATGCAGATGCACCGATGTATGAAATACCCTCTTCAAAAGTAATCTTTGTAAGCTTAGCTGCATTTTTGAATGTTGCGTTGTTAAGCTTTGTTACATTTGCGGGCACTGTGAACTCCGTGATTACTGAATTCTCAAATGCAGAGATACCGATTTCTTTGAGAGCAGGCTCATCTGCAAGTTTAACAACTGAGATTGCGCTACCGAAGAAAGCGTTATCACAAATCTTCTCAACTGACTGAGGAAGTTCAAATGTACCTGTCTTGGCAGCAGGGAAAACGATGAGCTCTGTACCTTTCTTATTGTAAAGGACACCGTCAACTGATGAGTATGTTTTGTTTTTATCAACAACTTTGATACTCTCAAGCTTGCTTGCATTAAGGAATGAGTGAGAACCGACTGTGTTAACGTTTTTACCAAAGTCAATTGTAGAAATCTGAGTATTTGCAAAAGCATAGTCTGCAACCTCAGAAAGAGTTTCTGCAAGCTTTACTTCCTTGAGCGATGTACAATCCGCAAAAGCCTCATAACCAACCATTGCAAGTGTGCTCTCTGAGAAGTCGATTGATTGGAGAGCTGTACAACCCTTGAATGCACCTGCAGAAACAAGACCCATCGCATCGTTGACCTTAACAGATTTAAGGTTTATACAGTTCTGGAAAGCATAAAGACCAATTTCTTCAACGTCATAGCCGAGTTCAAGAGTTTCCATGCTTTCGCAACCAAGGAATGCGTAATCCTCGATGATTGAAACACCCTCAGGGATAACCATATCCTTAACAGCACCCTTGTATGAGTAAAGAATTCTGCCAAGGCTGAGAGGACCGTCAGGCATTGCATTCTCCCAGGCGGAGCCTACAAATGAATCCTTTTCAACACTCTTCATATTTTTGTGCTCGTCAATCTCTGTGAGAGCAGTACACTCAGCAAAGCATCTTGCGGGAATCTCTGTAAGGTTATCGGGAACCTTGAAAGATTCGAGTGAAGTACAACCTTCAAATGTCGACACACCTAACTTCTCAATGGCAGAAATACCATCAATTTCCTTAAGTGCAGTACAACCCATGAACGCATTGTCACCAATAACGGTAATGTTGTTATGTAGCTCTACCTTTTCCATTGTGGTGTTACCCTCAAAGGCACCTGCACCGATAGAGATAACGTTAAGGTTACCGAATTTTTTGGGGATAGTAACGACCTTCTCAGTACCGGTGTAACCAACAATTTGGATTGCTGAGCCCATCTCAACCTTGATGTACTCAAAATTTTCTTCTACCTCTTTATTAAGCTCTATTTCCTGTGCAGAGAAGGTGGTTTCCTCTTCTGCGAAAACAGAAACCGGAGCCGCAGCAATGAATGCAAACACCATAAGGATTGCCATAATACTGCAGAGGGGCTTCTTAAATGCTGTCATAAAATAACGCATCCCTTCAAAAAGAACTTTTTACCGTAAAAAAGATAAGTGAAAATCCACTTTACAGATAGAATCATTATAATATAAACACCCTCGGTTGTCAAGCAATACGCCCGACACCAAAGGTGTTTTACAGAGTTAAAAATAAACAAAATTTACTATTCTTTTATGTATAAAATGCCACTATAGAAATATGCAAAACGTCATTTCGCTTAATGTAACGACCGCCATTTTGTGGTGTGGATTTGCTGTAAGAACGCAGTTTTAGTGAGCGCAGGCGTATGAAGATATCTACTTAATAGCACAATGAAGCTATGTCTTGTAAAATTGCTGTAAGAACGCAATTTTAGTGAGCGCAGGCGTATGAAGATATCTGCTTAATAGTACAATGAAGCTATGTCTTGTAAAATTGCTGTAAGAACGCAGTTTTAGTGAGCGCAGGCGTATAAAGATACGTCAAGCGAACTAAAACAAGTTATTACACAATTTTTTCTGCAGAACGAACTGTGTTCTCGAGAAGCATTGTAATTGTCATAGGTCCTACACCACCGGGAACAGGTGTGATGTAAGATGCCTTCTTCTCAACTTCATCAAAGCACACGTCACCGCAAAGCTTTCCTTCGGCATTCCGGTTCATACCAACATCAACAACAACTGCATCATCCTTCACCATATCGGCGGTAACAAAGTCCGCTTTTCCCACCGCTGCAACAAGGATATCTGCCTTTGAGGTTTCCTCAGCAAGATTTTCGGTTTTTGAATGACAAATCTGAACAGTACCGTTTTCTTTAAGAAGAAGCATCGCCATAGGCTTGCCTACGATGTTGCTTCTTCCGATAACAACACACTTTTTACCGGCAACGGAAATATTATAGAACTTAAGGATTTCCATAATACCTGCGGGAGTGCAGGGCAGATATGTGTAATCTCCTATCATTATATGACCTACATTAAATGGATGGAAGGCATCCACATCCTTTTCAGGGTTAATTGCGTTGATAACCGCCTGTTCATCAATGTGTGAAGGCAAAGGAAGCTGACACAAAATGCCGTTCACCTTACTGTCATTGTTGAGCTCGTCAATAAGTCCGAGAAGTTCTTTCTGAGTTGTTTCCTCGGGCAAAGCATATTCATAGGAGTTTACCCCGATTTCCTCACAACCTTTTTTCTTGTTGTTAACATACACTCTTGAAGCGCTATTGTTGCCGACAATAATTACTGCAAGACCAACCTGAATCCCCTTATCATTCAATGCATCTACACGTTTCTTAAGCTCTGCCCTTTTGGCAGCAGAAACTGTTTTACCATTCATCAATTCAGCCATTGTTTTCGTCCTCCGATGACTCTTCTTCAGCCTTATGAACCACTTTTGCTTTCTTTTTTTCTGCAATTAATTTTGCTTGCTTTTCCTCACGGATTTCCTTAAAAGTTTTCTGTGCATCCTTAGGAAAATAATCAACACCCTCAATAGGTACGGGGGTTTTCTTGACTTTGATGAGTTTGATTACAAGCACAGTTGCACAAACAAGAACAATTGCAAGCGAAAGCACCTGTGAAACTCTCAAATCCGTGTTACCTATATATAAGCTATCCGTTCTCAGACCTTCAATAGCCGCTCTGCCAACACCATACCAGATACCGTAGCAAAGGAATAACTGGCCGCTGAATTTACGAAACTTTTTGAGTATTACGTAAAGCACCAGAAAGCCCAGCATACACCACACAAATTCATAGAAGAATGTGGGGTGAACATATAAATTCCCCTTTTCAATAAATTCAGGGATATTGCTCACCCCTTCAAGACCGTATTTTTCAGGATTCCGGCTGATATATGCAGCAACCTTTTCGCTCATCATACCGTAATTACCGTTTGTGAAAGTACCGAAGGCCTCCTGATTGGCATAGTTACCCCATCTGCCGATACCCTGACCTATAAGAAGTGACATACCTACCAAATCAAGAAGATTGAGAAAATTGAGTTTTTCCACCTTACAGGTAATAAATCCTGCCAGAATACCACCGATGATACCGCCGTATATAGCAAGTCCCCCCTGCCATATCTGAAAAATCTCTGCAGGATGAACGCTGTAATAATCCCACTCAAATATCACGTAATATGCACGTGCACCGATAATACCTGCAAACGTGCCATAAATAAGCACATCAACCATTTTAGACAGGTTCATCCGCCAGGTGTATGCTATTCTGCCACCGAAAAGTGCGGCAAGAGTAAAGCCAAAGGCAATTATAATGCCGTACCATTTAATCTGCACGAAGTGACCGCCAACAGTAAATTCACAGAACACAGAGGAAACATCGAAGGTTTTCTCTATTCCTGCAAAGGTAACTCTGGCAAAATCGGCAAACCACTCTACCATAATTCACACTCCAATACTGAATATTGTCTATGTATCCGTTGTTATTTTGAACAAACAACGGATAGAACAGCCTTTCCTTCATCAAAGGATCTGAGAAGAACCTCATTGACGAAAGAAAGCTTCATATTTTTGATAACGTTAAACTCCGAATATAATTCTTCATTTTCGAAGTGAGAAACCACAAGACCGTTTGCAAGGGTATCGATATCAGAGAAAGCCCTTACTGTTTTGCCGTACTGTTTCTTACGTACTGTCTCAAAATCCTCCTCGGAAATAAGCGTTTCCTTAAGATTTTTGAAGCAATCGTTGATTTTACGTGCAACCGCCTTAGGGTCGGATGACTCACCCGAGAAAATAGGTGCGGCATAATTAAAGCCGTTGAAATACTCAGTGGCAAAGGTGCCGTTGATGAGACCGCCATCAAGAAGCTCCTTGTATAGTGGTGACATCTGACCCGCTGCAACATCAAGGATAACAGACATCGCAACCTCTTCTGCCAAAGTTCTCTCGGAAGTATCGAGATGCTCCTTGTATCCAAAGCAGAAGACGGGTGTAACAACGGGTAAATGTGCCTCAACGTACTCTGTAACGATACTGTCAGGCTCATCATTAAAGGCGCGTTCAACAGTAACCGGCTCTGCTTTTTCAAGAAGCCTGTCAGCTACCTCAAGCACCTCATTGATGTTTATGTTGCCTGCAACTGCAAGTGCCATATTTGAAAGGTTATAGAAAGTGTCATAGCAGGAAAAAAGCATCTCAGCTGTTATCTGACCTATGGATTCCTTTGTACCTGCAATATCAATCTTGACGGGGTGATTGTGGTACATACCGCCAAGCATATTGAAAAGACATTCCCAATCGGGAGAATCCTTGTACATATCGATTTCCTGACCGATAATACCCTGCTCCTTGCGAACAGTTTCCTCTGTAAAATAGGGGTGTCTCACGAAATCAAGAAGAATCTCAAAATTTTCCTTGAAATTACCGGTACAGGTAAAAAGATAACAGGTTCTGTCGAAGCTTGTGTAGGCATTTGCAGATGCTCCCGTTCTGGCATAACGCTGAAAAGCATCAAGCTCCTCGCTTTCAAAAAGCTTGTGCTCAAGGAAGTGTGCCGTACCTTCGGGAATCTCAATAAAATCCGCCTTATCACTACGCTTGAAGCGAGTATCAATAGAGCCGTATTTTGTACCGAAAACAGCGTAGGCAGAGGTGTACTCTTCCTTGGGATAAACATAAATTTTCAAGCCCGACTTGTGGTCAATAGCGTAATATCCCTCACCGAGAATTTCATTTTCTATAAACGTTACTTTATTCTCACTCATCAGACTCACCGCCTTCCGCAGTACCTTCAAGCATAAACACAGTATCAAGTGTAACCTGCTTTGCAGTTTCGATTATTTCATCACGTTCAACGGACTTAAAGCCCTCAATAAAATGCTCCGGTTTGTAATAAGCACCCGAAACGCATTGTGCCATAAACCAGGCATCAAGTGACTCAGGGCTATCGGACACACTCTTGAAGCTATCCTCAAGAGCCTTTACAGATGCCTCAACGTCTTCATCGCTGAAGTTACCCTTTCTAATGTCCTCAAGCTGGTCGAGAATTGCCTGACGGGCTTTTTCTTCGTTTTCGCTTTCAATACCGCTTTGAACAAACATCACACCCTTGGGTCTATGAAGTCTCGCAGAGCAATAGTAGCAAAGGCTCATTTTTTCACGGACAACCGTGAAAAGCTTTGAATGTGGACTTCCGCCGAACAGATCTGACATCACACGACGTGCAAAATACATATCGTCGGCATTATCCATACCCATTCTGAAGCCCATAACCAGCTTACCCTGTTTTACCTCTTCTTGCTCTTTTTCATACTTGACTGCTGTTGCAGTTTTCACGAAAACGGTTTTGTTTGTAACAGGAGTGCGCTTCAAATCCGAAGTATATTTTTCAAGATAATCTCTCACAAGGTCAAGGTCTGCATTCCCGCTGACGCAAACAACTATTTTTGCCTGAGAAAGCATTTCCTTATATGCCTCGAAAAGTGTTTCGGGAGTTACATCTGATATAGCCTGTGCCGTACCGAAACGGTGAATACCGTAAACATCTCCGCTGAACATAATTTCCTCACAACGATTTTTAGCATAGGCACGTTTATCGCTATTCTCAGATGCAAGGCGCTCCGCCAAAAGACGTTTTTCACTCTCGACGTCGTCCGAGGCGAAAACGCCGTCAGCAACACGTGGGTTAAAAAGAAGTTCAAACAGCAATTTACTGCACTCTGCAGTTATACTCTCACCATCAAATGCAAAGCGGTCGTCAATACAGGAAACCCCCATTTTGAGCACCTGATGATCACCCGATTTTGAAATATCAACAACAAGCTCTGCACCGTAAAGCTGAGCAAGCTTACGTTCAATACTTGTAAGGTCAGGATACATCGCAGATGAACGTGCCAGTACGTTGGGCACAAGGGCATATGCCGATGCTTTTTCACCCAAGGGCATTACAAAGTTTACTGTAACACAAGCAGATTTAAAGCCCTTAGCGGATATATTGCAAAGCTCGATTCCCTCTGATATATTTTCTTTTTGGAAAGTGTATTCCATTAAATCACATCCGTTAAAATGGTTACAAGAACCGAATTTAAACAATATGATACCATAATCAGGAAAATGTTTCCATAGTTTTTTAGTATTTTCCATAAAATATCTCCTTTCAAAAGGTAGTCTTGACAAGGAGGATATAAAATAATCAAATATAAGATTTCTCAACATCGCAACCCATTGACAAACATTATCGGCTGTGATAATATATTGCAGTTATAATACTCTTATATTAAAGGAGAATTCAAATGTCAGGACATTCTAAATGGAGCACCATTAAAAGAAAGAAAGAAAAAACCGACGGCGCAAGAGCAAAGGTTTTCACCAAAATCGGTCGTGAAATAGCAATTGCAGTACGTGACGGCGGTCCCGACCCTGCAGGTAACTCCAAGCTTAAAGACGTTATTGCAAAGGCAAAGGCAAACAATGTGCCTAATGACAATATTGAAAGAATCATCAAGAAGGCTGCCGGTGAAGGTGACACAGCCAACTATGAAGAAATCATCTACGAAGGATACGGTCCCTGCGGTATTGCAGTTGTTGTTAAAGCACTCACGGACAACCGTAACCGTACGGCAGGTGACGTCCGTCACTACTTTGATAAATTCGGCGGTAATATGGGTACCTCCGGTTGCGTTATGTTTATGTTCGATTACTACGGTGTAATCATCATCGAGAAAGAGGATGTAGACGAAGACAAGCTTATGGAGGACGCTATCGAATGCGGTGCAATTGATTTCATCACAGACGATGATGAAATATACGAAATCCGCACAGATGCCAACGACATCGGTGCTGTTACAGAAGCACTTCAGGAAAAGGGCTACACCTTCGTAAGCAGCGAAACTGCATATATTCCTCAGACCTACACAAGAATTGAGGACCAGGATAATATGAAGGGTATGAGCAAAATGCTTGACCTTTTCGACGATAATGACGATATCCAGGGTATTTGGCACAACTGGGAAAATGAAGACGAGTACGAAGGCTGATTTTTGCTTTTTTACTATTGATTTTTCCTTAAGTATGCTATATAATAGTAGCACTTTATAGTTTATATTTACTTACGCTCAATTCGGTCATGCGACGGGTGGGTCCTGTGCGACGGGGCGCCGTGAACCATGTCAGGCGGGGAACCGAGCAGCATTAAGCGGGCCGTCCTGTGCGCCACAGTCCGCCTGCTCGTCGTGTGACCGAGTGGAGCGTAAGTTTTTTATTTAGAAATAACAAGTATTTTAACGCAGGATGAACGGAAATCCACCTATAGAAAACACGGTTATAATAATTCCTTTCACCCTATAGGAAGTGAGTATTTTGTACAGAGCTTTATACAGGAAATGGCGACCTCAGGTATTCTCCGACGTATCCGGTCAGAGTCATATCACAGACACCCTGATGAATGAAATTTCATCGGGCAGGCTTTCTCACGCCTACCTTTTCACAGGCTCCCGCGGTACAGGTAAAACAACCTGTGCCAAAATACTCGCAAAGGCTGTCAACTGCCTGAACCCGCAAAACGGCAGTCCTTGTAATGAATGTATGATTTGTCGTGGCATTGACGACGGCTCCATACTTGACGTAACTGAAATTGACGCTGCAAGTAACAACAGCGTTGATAATATCCGTGATTTGCGCGATGAGGTTAATTTCACCCCCGCCGCTGCAAAATACAGAGTTTACATCATAGACGAGGTTCATATGCTTTCATCAGGTGCATTCAACGCCCTGTTAAAAACGCTTGAAGAACCACCCGAGCACGTCTTATTCATCCTTGCCACAACCGAGGTACAGAAGCTACCTGCAACCATTCTTTCACGTTGTCAACGATTCGATTTCAGACGTATACCGCCTGAGGATATTGCCGCAAGGCTTATAACTGTTGCGCAGAAAGAAAATCTGCAATTAACCGAGGATGCGGCACTTCTTATTGCACGGGTTTCCGATGGTGCCTTACGCGATGCCCTTTCCATACTCGACCAATGTGCCGGCTACAACGAGCCTATCACAATCGCTACGGTAAGTAATGCGGCAGGTCTTCTCGGTAAGGATTATTTATTCGAATTGTCTGATGCTATTCTAAATGGTGACAGTTCATCAATACTCAGCATTATAGACAGACTTCACGCCTCCTCATGTGATATGGAAAGGCTTATGAGTGAGCTTGTTAATCATTTCAGAAACATTATGATTGCCAAGACTACACGAAACCCTGAAAAGTTTATTGTGTGCACACCCGATGAGCTCGAGCGTTACGTTAATAACGGCAAAACCATCACCTATGGTTCTGTGCTCCACGTTATGGAAACTCTGTGTAAAGAGGCTTCACAGCTTAAGTACAGTGCGCATCAGAGAGCACAGACAGAGGCAACGCTCATAAGACTTTGCTCTCCTGCCCTTTCAAACGATACTGAGGCTATTGTCCGCAGATTGGATGAATTGGAATCACAACTAATGATGATGAAGGCACAGGGCATCACGGTTACAACAGCATCCGCCGAGCCTAAACCTCAACACTTATCGGAGGCAGTGTCTAAGGCACCTGTTGTGCAACAACATCCTGTTGAGACAGTTACAGAGAGCGTTACTACCCTTACCTCCGCACCTGCACAGGAGTCGGATTTCGAGGAAATTCTCCTGGACGAACCACCTGCAAAAGAGAATTACGGTTACGCTGAGGAACTGGTGCGGTCAGCCCCCACAGTTGAAATCGCACCTACATCCGTTGTCGATAATCCCCCTATTGACACAGGCATTGTTACGGAAAGTGATAAAGCTGTACCATTTGCTCCTTGGGAAAACACTCTCAATCAGCTTTCAAAAATTAACAGACCGCTTTATCCTATGCTCATCGGCTCAACCGCATACAGAGCAGGAAACACCGTATTTATCAAAGCTAAAAACACCGCCTTTCCGCTTATGTTCTCACAGAAGACTCACTCTGATTCCATTGCCGAAGCACTTATGAGGGCAACAGGCGAAAAACTGAAGCCTATGATATATAGTGATGGGTCGTCACCGGAGGCTGAAGATGGTGTTGAGCCCATAGATACTTTTATTGCAAAACTTAACAAACACCGGATAGAATATCTGGTTGAAGAATAAAATACTGAAAAGGATGGTAGAATATAATGAAAGCAAGAATTCCTAATCAGGGTGGTAACTCACAGGCCGCTATGATGAAAAAATTGCAGGATATGCAAGCAGAAATGAACCGCACACAGCAAGAGGTCGAAGAAGCAGAATACTCCGCAAGTGCAGGCGGCGGCGCTGTTGAGGTTAAGGTTAACGGCAAGCACGAGGTTCTCGAAGTAAACATTCAGCCTGACGTTGTTGACCCCGATGATGTCGAGATTCTCTCCGATATGATTATTGCCGCAACAAATGAGGCAATCCGTAAGGCAATCGACACAATGGAGCAGAAGATGGGTAACGTAACAAGCGGTCTCAACTTACCTGCAGGCTTTGGCTTTTAATTATGGCTTATGACGTAGCCGCACTTGAAAAGCTTATTGAACAGTTTCAAAAGATACCGTCAATTGGCAGAAAAACTGCTCAGAGAATGGCTTTTCATGTACTTGATTTATCCGATGAGGGTGCCAAAGAGTTTGCTGATGCAATCATTGACGCCCATACCAAAATACACCGTTGCTCACTCTGTTTTAACCTGACTGAGAATGAGCTGTGTCCTATATGCGAAAGCAACAACCGTGACAAAGCAACTGTCTGTGTTGTTGAGGAGCCTAAGGACGTGCTTGCAATGGAGCGTATGAGAGAATACAAAGGCGTTTACCACGTGTTGCACGGTGCAATTTCACCGATGAACGGTATAGGACCCGACCAACTGACCATAATGAACCTTGTGGAGCGTGTTGCTTCAGGCGAAATAAGTGAGGTTATCATGGCGACTAACCCCACCATTGAGGGTGATACCACCGCAATGTATATCAGCAAGCTGATTAAACCGTTCGGTGTTAAGGTTACACGACTTGCTTACGGCATACCCGTGGGCGCAGACATTGAATATGCCGATGACGTTACGCTTATGAGGGCATTATCAGGCAGAAGCGAATTATAATTAGTTTATTTTTGTTAAGGGAGGAATAGTCGTGGCAAAAACTGAACAAAAGACAGTCGCACAGAACAAAAAAGCTCACCATGACTATTTCGTTCTTGAAACTTACGAGGCAGGTATTGAGCTCTTTGGCACAGAGGTAAAATCCGTTCGTGCAGGCAAGCTCAATCTGAAAGAGTCCTGGTGCAATATTGTTAATGGTGAAATGCTCGCCAACGGTGTGCATATTTCACCCTATGAATTAGGCAACCGTTTTAATCGCGACCCATTAAGACCTAAAAGACTTCTTATGCACAAGAAGGAAATTATGAAACTTATGGGAGAGGTTAAGCAACAGGGCTGTGCCCTCATTCCCCTATCCGTTTACTTCAATGAACACGGCAGGGCAAAAATGCTCGTCGGTCTTTGCAAAGGTAAAAAGAATTACGACAAGCGCGAAACGGAAGCCAAGCGCGATGCCCAAAGAAATATCCAACGTGCTATGTCACTAAAAAACCACTAAAAACACCAAATTCAACCATTAGTTAACAAGATTTTTCCGAAAAACAACTGACAGTTTATTAATTTCTGCCTGTTTCAACCTTTGTTACCTTCAATTTTCAGCACAAAAAAGTTAGAATGAAGGTGCAATAAACGGTACGATGTACCAAAAAGGAGAATGAACTATGTCAATATTTAACAGAAAGAAAAATGATTTTAACGAAGAACCTATTGAAGAATACTTCAATGAGGAGGTACAGGACACAGGCACAATAGGCTCACGAATTGCTAAGGCAAGAAAGGCCAAGGGTTATACACAAGAGGAATTCTCACAGCTGCTTGACGTTACTGCACAGGCTGTTTCAAAATGGGAAAATGATGTTTCTTGTCCTGATATTCAGCTTTTACCTAAAATTGCAGAAATACTTGATATGACTACAGATGAAATCCTGACAGGCAAAGTCACAGATCAAAAGAAAACAAGCACAAAGGCTACCGTTGATACAAGTAAGCTTAAGATTAATATTAACGTTGCAAGGCCCGGGCAGAATCCTGTAAACATATCATTACCTTTTGTAATGATTAAGAATTTTGCTAAAATAGGTAACGGTATTTCAGGCATAATGGGTAACGGAGCATTAGAGGGCGTTAAGCTCGACGAAATACTCACACTTGTTGAAAATGGTGCAACAGGAGAAATACTTAACGTTGTTTCAGACGACAATACCGTTGTTACAATAAATATAGAATAAAGTTACATATACATACACCTGATTTTCGGTCAGGTGTATGTAAAAAATACGGGGATGAAAGGATTTCGACGGGGATTTTGAACCGTTATAAGCGAGCAGAGGCGTGGTACCGCTTTAAAAACCACATTTTAAAAATAACTGACAATAATAAAACAGTTTTAGCAGCTGCTTAAGTCAGCTCCCGTTCTTACCGGGAGTACCGCGACCCGGATAAGAGCGTCATTTAGCGGTGCACGTGAATAAGGGATAGCCTTGTACCTTATCACGGTTTAAAGGGCTACCAAGGTCAAAAGCCTGTTTATCGGCGTCTGACCGAGGGAATTTCAAAAGATAAACTACGCTCGTAGAAAGTTTCGGGAATAGATTTTCGGACGCGAGTTCGACTCTCGCCATCTCCACCAAAAAAGCAACCACCCTCTTGGGTGGTTATTTTTTGTATATGATGCACGGAGTCGAAAAGGGCAATTGCGTAGCAATAAAACCAGTCCGGGGGACTGTTTTGGTGACCGTGTGCG
>JAZNLJ010000047.1:0-5357 GCA_045579005.1 Acutalibacteraceae bacterium
TTTTTTACCAACCTTTTTGAGCATTTCGGAAATTTCGGGACCGCCACCGTGAACAAGCACAGGCTTAACGCCGATAAGCCACAGGAGGACAATATCCTCCATAACCTGCATTTTAAGGTCTTCGCTTATCATTGCGTTGCCACCATATTTTACAACGATAATTTTATCGTGATATTTCTGAATATAAGGAAGCGCCTGAGTAATGACCTCTGCACGCTGATGATTATTTATGTTCATATCATTAAGTTCTGTAATCGCCGTTGATTTTTACATACTCGTAAGTAAGGTCACAACCCCAGGCAGTAGCGGATGCATCGCCTGAATTAAGACCAACGGAAATCACAATCTCCTTTTCCAAAAGTATTTCCTTTGCCTTTTCCTCTGAGAAATCAATCCCTGCGCCACCCTTGCATACAGGGATTTCACCCTTTGCGGAAATAAAGGAAACGTCAACCTTGTTTACGTCAACCTCTGCACCGCTGTATCCGATTGCACAAAGCACCCTGCCCCAGTTCGCATCGGCACCGAACATTGCCGCCTTAGTAAGTGATGAGCAGATAATGCTCTTGGCAACCGTCTTTGCTGTCTGATCATCAGCGGCACCTGTAACACGGCACTCCAGGAGCTTTGTTGCACCCTCCCCGTCACCTGCAATCATTCTGCAAAGGTGAACCGTTACAGTGTTGAGTGCCTTCATAAAGATGTTGAATTCTTCACCCTCTGCAGTAATTTCAGCGTTACCTGCCTTGCCGTTTGCAAGTACACAAACCATATCATTTGTTGATGTATCTCCATCAACGCTGACCATATTAAAGGTACTCTGAATATCACTTGAAAGTGCCCTTGAAAGAAGCTCTGATGAAATGGCACAGTCTGTAGTGATAAACACAAGCATTGTTGCCATATTGGGGTGAATCATACCCGAGCCCTTTGCTATACCACCGATTTTACATGTAACACCATCAATCTCGAAAGAAACAGCAACCTCTTTCATTACAGTATCGGTAGTCATAATGCCCTCGGCTGCGTCTTCACTATTTTTACCCAAAGCCGCCTTCAACTGTGGCATACCCTCTGCAATGGGGGTAATGTCAAGAGGCTGACCGATAACACCTGTTGATGCAACAACAACATCTTCTTTATTTATTCCTAGTGCATCTGCAGTAAGTGTTGCCATCTGCTGAGCAATTTCAATGCCGTTTGCGTTACAGGTATTAGCATTACCGCTATTGCAGATAACTGCCTGTGCCTTGCCGTCTGCAAGGTGCATTTTTGTTACAACAAGGGGAGCACCCTTAACAAGGTTTGTAGTATAAACTGCAGCTGCACTTGCCTTGTTTTCACTAAAAATAAGTGCTAAGTCTCTTTTTGATTTATTTTTTCTTATACCGCAATGAACACCACTTGCGGTAAAACCCTGTGCGGCACAAACACCGCCCTTAATTAACTCCATAATATTAAACCTCTAATCCTTCAGTATCATCATTTCCCAGGATAATGTTAAGGCACTCAACTGCCGCACCGCTTGCACCCTTACCAAGGTTGTCGTAGCGTGCAACAAGGATAATTCTATCCTCGTTGCCGTAAACTGAAACAATCATTGAATCTTTGCCCGAAAGTATGCCTGCCGAAATAAAGCCGGCTTCACTATCATCACAATAATTCACTAAAGGTCCGTTATATTTACCTTTGTAAAGTTCCTTGATTTTATCAAGAGTAAAGCCATTTTTTAACTGACTTTTAAATATGGGCACAGTAACCTCCATACCTGAATAGAAGTCACCAACAACGGGGCAGAAAACAGGAGCTTTTTCAATACCTGATATCTTAACCATTTCTTTAAGGTGCTTGTGATTTTGTGTAAGACCATACTGTCTTGGTGCAGCCAAAAGCTCATCAGGCTCTTCTTCGTAATCGGCAATCATCTTTTTGCCCCCACCTGAATAACCTGTAAGCGAAAAGCAAGATAAATCTTCACTTCCGTCAAGAGCACCTGCCTCAACAAGGGGATAAATAAGACTTATAAAGCCACTTGCGTGACAACCGGGCACTGCAACACGCTTTGACTTCATAAGTTTTTCACGATGAGCAGGTGAAAGCTCAGGGAAGCCGTATGCCCAATCATCAAGTGTGCGATGTGCAGTAGACGTATCAATTACAACTGTATTGTCATTTTCGATAAGTGAAACAGACTCTCTTGCCGCATCATCAGGAAGGCACAGGAAAGCGATATCCGCTTCGTTGAGTGCCGCCTTACGACAGGCAGGGTCTTTTCTTTTTTCATCATCAAGGGTAATCAGCTCAATACCCTGAAAGGTTTCTAATCTTTCGTATATTCTCAAGCCGGTTGTACCGGCCTTACCATCAATAAATACTTTCTTTGCCATTTATAAACTCCGTAACATCCGCAATCTGCTTTTTAACTGACTCATAGCCTGTTGAGCCTGCGGAAATTCTTGTAGAAATACATGTTTCAAGTGAAATTTCATTGTACAAATCTTCCTCAAAAAGGTCACTATGTGCCTTGTATTCCTCAAGCGTAAGTGTCTCAAGAACCTTGTCCTTTTCAATGCACTCAGCAACTGTCTGACCTACAATCTTGTATGCTGTACGGAAGGGCATGCCCTTCTTAACGAGATAATCGGCAAGGTCGGTTGCATTGATAAAGCCCTTCTGTGCAGCCGAATACATATTGTCCTTGAGAACAGTCATTGTAGCAATCATAGGAGCAAAAATGCTGAGACACTTTTCAACAGTTTCAATACTGTCGAAGATTGCTTCCTTATCCTCCTGCATATCCTTATTGTATGCAAGTGGGATACCCTTAAGTGAGGTAAGAAGCGCAAAAAGGTCTCCGTAAACTCTGCCGGTTTTACCCCTTACAAGCTCTGCCATATCAGGGTTCTTCTTCTGAGGCATAATGCTTGAGCCTGTTGTGTAGGAGTCGTCAAGCTCAATAAATTTAAATTCCCATGAGCTCCACAGAATGATTTCCTCAGAGAATCTTGAAAGGTGCATCATAATGATTGCAAAAGCAGACATAAGCTCAACACAAAAATCCCTGTCGGAAACACCATCAATACTGTTACCCATAATCCCGTAGAAGCCTAACTTCTCAGCTTCAAAATAACGGTCTGTGTTATAGGTTGTACCTGAAAGAGCACAGGAGCCAAGGGGTGAGTAATTCATTCTCTTTACGGCATCCTTAAGCCTTGTAGCATCACGCATAAACATCTGAGCATAAGCGAGTAAATGGTGAGCAAAGGTTATGGGCTGTGCACGCTGAAGATGTGTGTAGCCGGGTAAGATAGCATCTTGATTTTCCTCTGCCTTGTCACGGATAGCCTCAATAAGGCTATAAATAAGGTCATTGACTTTTTCTGCCTCATCACGTAGATATAGTCTTATATCAACCGCAACCTGATCGTTACGGCTACGGGCTGTGTGAAGTCTTTTACCCACATCACCTTTACGTGCGGTAAGCTCACTTTCAATGAACATATGAATATCCTCTGCGTCACTGTCAAAGGTAAGCTTACCACTTTCAATATCCTCGAGGATACCTGAAAGTCCGTCGATTATCTCCTCGCAGTCACCTGCTGTGATAATCCCCTGTTTTGCAAGCATCTGAGCGTGTGCTATTGAACCGCAGATATCCTGACGGAACATTTTGCAATCGAAGTGAAGTGATGAGTTAAAGTCATCTGCCTCCTTATCAAGAGCCTTTGTAAATCTGCCTGCCCACATTTTATCCATAACAAAAATACCCTTTCAAAAATCACTTTTGCACATTCGGAGAAAAGCACCGAATGTGCAAAACATCAATTATTATTCACCAAGATTAGCAAGGCCTGCTTTATCTCTCATATTAGCCATAACCTTAATGGGAAGACCATAAAGGTTAATGAAGCCTGCGGAATCCTTCTGATCGTAAACCTCGTCCTCATCGAATGTTGCCATATCAGCATCATAGAGTGAGTAGGGTGAGCAAACGCCTGCGTTGATCATATTACCCTTATAGAGCTTAAGCTTAACATCACCTGTAACAGTTTCCTGTGTTGAATCAACAAATGCAAGGATTGCCTTTGTGAGAGGTGTATACCACTGTGCATTGTAGGTAAGCTCTGCAAGCTTCTGTGCAACAAGTGCCTTGTAGTGTGCTGTTTCCTTATCAAGGCAGATTGTCTCAAGAACGCTGTGTGCCTTATAGAGGATTGCACCGCCGGGTGTTTCATAAACACCACGGCATTTCATACCGACAAGTCTGTTTTCAACAATATCAAGAAGACCGATACCGTTTGCACCGCCAAGCTCATTGAGCTTTGTAACGAGCTCAACTGCACCCATTTCTACGCCGTCAACTGCTGTGGGAATACCCTTTTCAAAGTGGATTGTAACGTATGTGGGCTTGTCGGGAGCCATTTCAGGAGAAACACCCATTTCAAGGAAGCCTTCCTTATTGTAGAGGGGCTCGTTCATAGGATCCTCAAGATCAAGTCCTTCGTGTGAAAGGTGCCAGATGTTCTTATCCTTTGAGTAGTTTGTTTCTCTGTTTATCTTAAGAGGAACATTGTGTGCCTCAGCGTAAGCAATTTCTTCTTCACGTGACTTCAAATCCCACTCTCTCCAGGGAGCGATGATGGGCATATTGGGAGCAAATGCCTTAATAGCAAGCTCGAATCTTACCTGGTCATTACCCTTACCTGTACAACCGTGGCAGATAGCATCTGCACCCTCTTTAATTGCGATTTCTGCAAGACCCTTTGCGATGCAGGGACGGGCATGAGAAGTACCGAGAAGATAACTTTCATAATCGGCACCTGCTTTAAGACAAGGCCAGATATAATCTTCAACATACTCTTTCTTAAGGTCGAGAACATAAAGCTTGGACGCACCTGTAGCTATAGCCTTTTCCTCAAGACCGTCAAGCTCGGTACCCTGTCCTACGTCACCCGAAACGGCGATTACCTCGCAGTTATTATAATTCTCCTTGAGCCAAGGAATGATGATTGAAGTATCAAGTCCGCCTGAATATGCAAGAACGACCTTTTTGATTTGTTTTTTATCCATTATAATGACCTCCGTGGGTTTTTATTAATTTCAACATGCATAATTATGCAACATTTGCATGGAAATGTCAAGACCTTTTTTAAATATTGTAACATTCGGCTATAAACCTTATATTTACTAAGCGCAGTTTATGTATTATGACGAATATTTTATGAATATTTATGCAGTATTCTTTGCATAAATGCATATTCGCTAAAGAAACTCAAGAACGGGTCTTGAGTTTCCGATATCATTCTTTAATTATTTCAGCCTCGCCGCCATCTATGGTTTCACTTGTTATGACAACC